>QGUX01000307.1 GCA_003242275.1 Pseudomonadota bacterium
ACAAGCCCACCGGAGGAAGACACTGAAGTTCGTAGAGCAAGAAGATCCAGTTCGACCACTATTCGGAGCTGACAGACTCGAATAATTGGCACTAATCGCTTTTTCTAGTTTTTGTATCGACCCGTTTTTTTCTTGTCCAAACCCGTCTTTCCCGACCCTCTCCCTTCAGTGTCTTCGTCCGGTGAGCCTGTCGCCGAACGGCTACAGGCGAGTAAAGCACCGTCGAGTTGTCGTGGCAAGCCCTTGACCACGGCACCGGTTTCGGTTTAGGCGATTTCGATCCGGGAGGTCTCGAAACGGTTGGGCCAACCCTTCCCACCGCAGGAGGCGGACGAGGCTTCCTTATGTCACTCCGGCCAGCATGGGCACGAAGGACACCGGCGCCAGCACCTCCTTGGTGAGGCCGGTCTCCCGCCGCGTGATGCGCAGGAGCTGCTGCTGGCCCTCGGGGCCCACCGGCAGCACCAGGCGCCCGCCCACCGCAAGCTGCTGCACCAGGGTCTCCGGCACCGTCAGCGGCGCGGCGGCGCAGAGGATGCCGTCGAACGGCGCCTGCGTGGGCCAGCCCTTCATGCCGTCGCCGTGCTTGAGCTTGACGTTCTTGATGCCCAGTTCCCTCAGGTGCTGCTTCGCCCGCGCCACCAGCGGTTCCACGCGCTCGATCGCGAAGATCTTCTGCGCGAAAGGCGCGAGTACCGCGGTCTGGTAGCCGCAGCCGAAGCCCACCTCCAGCACCTTCTCCGGCGTGCCGCCGGCCAGCAACGCCTGCGTCATCAGGGCCACGATGTAGGGCTGGGAGATGGTCTGGCCCCAGCCGATGGGCAGGGCCGTGTCCTCGTAGGCGCGGCTGGCGAGCGCCTCGTCGACGAAGATGTGCCGCGGCAGGTTGCGGATGCGCTCCAGCACCCGCAGGTCGTGGATGCCCTTCTCGCGCAGGCGCTGCACCAGGCGGTCGCGCGTGCGCGCCGAGGTCATGCCGATGCCGGAATGGCGCAGCGTGTTCATGCGAGTGGTTTCAGCCATTCGGTCAGCGTGGGCAGGGCGGGATAGCGCGTGAGATCGATCTGCAGCGGCGTGACCGACACGTAGCCATTGGCCACGGCGTGGAAGTCCGTTCCCTCGCCCGCGTCCTGCCCGGGGCCGGCCGGGCCGATCCAGTACACGGTCTTCCCCTTCGGATCCTGCACCGGGATGATGGGCTTGGAGCGGTGGCGCCCGCCCAGGCGCGTGGCGCGGATGCCGCGCAGCTGGTCGAAGGGCACGTCGGGAATGTTGACGTTCAGCGTCATTCCGCGCTCCAGCGGCTGCTCCAGCAGCCGCGCGATCAGCACCTGGGCCACGCGCGCCGCCGTGTCGAAGTGGCGGCCCGAATCCGGCTCCATGCACAGCGAGAAGGCCACCGTCGGCAGGCCGAGGAAGCGGCCCTCGATGGCGGCCGCCACCGTGCCGGAATAGAGCGTGTCGTCGCCCAGGTTGGCGCCGTCGTTGATGCCGGTGCAGACCAGGTCGAATTCGTGGTCGAAGTAGCCCGAGATGGCGATGTGCACGCAATCGGTGGGCGTGCCACCCATCACGTAGTACACGTCGGGCTCGGCCTCGAACACCCTGAGCGGCACGTCCAGCGTGAGGGAATTGCTGGCGCCGCTGCGATTGCGGTCGGGCGCCATGACGGTAGTGCGGGCCAGCTTCGAGAGCGCTGCATTGAGCTGCCGGATGCCGTCCGAGCGGTAACCGTCATCGTTGCTGACCAGGATGTGCATGAGACCTTGCGCGCCGCGGGCGATTCGCTTGGGCGCGCGGCGCGCGCAATAATACAAGAAGCGGGACGCGAAAGGCGGGCGCGGAATGGACGAGGAAGACCTGGCGCTGTTTCGCCGCGCCATGCGCGGCGTGCGCCGCATGGCATACGAGGGCGTGCCCGTCGCGCGCCGGCGGCCGCCGCCGCGCGCCCTGTTCGCGCGCGCCGAGCGCCAGGCCGTGCTCGCGGAAAGCCTCGACCGGGCATCGCCGCTCGCACCGGTGGAGGAATCAGGTGATGCGCTGCTGTACCGCCGCCCCGAGGTGAGCCCGGCCGTGTTCCGGCGCCTGCGCGCCGGGCACTTCCGCGTGGACGGCGAGATCGACCTGCACGGCCTCACCGCCGCGGCGGCGGGCCCGGCCCTGCAGCAGTTCCTCGCCGAGGCGCTGCGCCAGCGGGCGCGCGTGGTGCGCGTCGTGCACGGCAAGGGACTGCGCTCGGGCCATCGCGGCCCGGTCCTCAAGGGCGTGGCCGGCCACTACCTGGCGCGCACCGGCGCCGTGCTGGCCTTCGCCTCCGCGCGCGAGGTGGACGGCGGCTCCGGCGCCATCCTCGTGCTGCTGGATGCGCCACGCCGCGCGCGCTGAAGCCCTGCGTTCACTCGAGCAGTTCCTCGGGCCTCCTCCCCGAGACCGGATTCACGTAGTGGAAGGCCATCGGCGCCACGTCGGGGAACGGCGCCGCGCTCTGTCCGCGCAGCGGGCCATCGGGCCGGGGCTCGAAGTCCTGCGCCACGTTGGGCGCCACGCGCGGCTGCGCCCGCTGCGCGACCTTCGCCCAGCCGCTGCTGTAGTTGGCGTTCCACACGTACTCGAGGTCCATCTTGCGGATCTTCCAGATGCCGTCCTCGCGCACCAGCGTGTTCTCGTAGATGCCGGAGATGAACGAGCCGTCGCCGTCGCGCGAACTGTTGAGCTGGAACAGCTTGGTGCGCACGCGCGCGCTGGCGCCGTCCGGCGCCACGGTCACCACCGGCGCGACCTTCTGGTGCAGCGTCAGGCCGGTGGCGCGCCGGCCGCCGCGGCCGTAGCGCGCCACCAGCGAGGCGCGGATGCGCTCGCGGCCGATGTAGTTGCCGATGTACGAGAGCTCCTTCTCGCCGTTGGTGGCGAACACGTCCGCGGTCTCGTCCCAGAGGAACTCGTCGATGTAGTAGCCGTAGGCGTTGGAGACGTTCTCGGCGCCGTCCTGCGCCACCACCAGCGCCAGCTCGCGCTCGGCGGCGGCGAGCAGCGCATCCAGCGAATTCCCGGCGGCCGGCGCCGGATCGCCGAAGGGCGTGCCGCCCTCCGCCGGATTGGCAAAGTGCAGCGGCGGCAGCTGGAAGGCCGGATATGCCTCGTGGCCCGCGGTCGGCGACGCATCCGGCTCGAACCCCGCCGGCGCGGGGGTGCCGGCGCGGGCCCCCCTCCCCCCCCCCCCCCCAGTCTCGGAGCCTACGGCCC
>QGUX01000073.1 GCA_003242275.1 Pseudomonadota bacterium
GTGCATTCCATCACGTTGTCGCGCGCCAGGGTCATGCTCTGCGCCATCGCGCGGCGCAGGCTGCGGAGGATCTCCAGCTCGCCGGTGCTGGCGACGTCGTCGCTGACCGCGGGCCGCAGCGCGCTGGTGACGCGCGGGATGGCGGCCACGGGTTCGGCCGGCGGCACGGCGGGCTGCGCGGCCAGTACGTCGTCCAGCGTGACCAGGCCGCCGGGGCCCGTGCCCGGGTGCGCCCGGCGGTCCCCGGCGGGGCGCCGCGCCAGCCCGGGCGCCGCCGGCCCCCCGGGGGTGCGCGGGCCCCCGCCGCGGCGGGTGGGGGCGGGCGGCGGTGCGGTGAGCACCTCGTCGGTCTCGGGCATGTGGCCGACCACGCCCCCGCTGGCCAGTGCGGCGCCGTTGGCGCCGGCCCCGGATTCCTCGGCGTGGAAGTCCACCAGCGGCGATCCGGTGGCGATGGTGTCACCGGGCTTGCCGTGCAGGGCGGCGATCACGCCCGACCACGGCGCGGGCACTTCCACCACCGCCTTGGCCGTTTCCATGGCCACCATGGGCTGGTCGACCTCGACGGTGTCGCCCACGGCCACGTGCCAGCGGACGATCTCGGCCTCCTGCAGTCCTTCGCCCAGGTCGGGCAGGTTGAAACGTCGCATGCTTCAGGCCTTCATGGTTTCTCGCACGGCATCGGCGATGCGCGCCACGCTCGGCAGGTAGGCGCGCTCCATCGCGAAGTACGGCATCACCGTATCGTAGCCGGTGACGCGCTGGACCGGCGCCACGAGGTCGTACAGCGCGCGCTCGGCCACGGTGGCGGCGATCTCCGCGCCCAGCCCCGCGTGGCGCGCGGCCTCGTGCACGATGACCAGCCGGCCGGTGTGCGCCACCGATTCCAGGATGGTGTCGTGGTCGATGGGCGAGAGCGAGGTGAGGTCGATCACCTCGCAGCTCACGCCCTCCTGCGACAGCAGCTCGGCGGCCTGGCGCGTCTCGTGGATCATCGCGCCCCAGGTCACCAGCGTGACATCATCGCCCTCGCGCACGATCTCGGCCTGGTCCAGCGGCAGCGCCACGCCGTCGTCGACCACGTCCTGCTTCATCATGCGGTACAGGCGCGTGGGCTCCAGGAAGATGACCGGGTCCGGGTCGCGGATCGCCGCCAGCAGCAGGCCATAGGCGCGCGCCGGCGAGGTGGGGCACACCACGCGCAGGCCGGCGTGGTGGCACAGCAGCACCTCCAGGCTCTCGGAGTGGTGCTCGGGGGCGTGGATGCCGCCGCCGTGCGGGATGCGGATCACCACCGGACAGGTCAGTCGGCCGCGGGTGCGGTTCCGCATGCGCGCCATGTGGTTGGCGATCTGGTCCAGTGCCGGGTACAGGAAGCCCATGAACTGGATCTCGGCCACGGGCTTCAGGCCCTGCGCGGCCATGCCCACCGACATGCCGGCGATCAGGCCCTCGGCCAGCGGCGTGTCCTGCACGCGCAGCGGGCCGAAGCGCTGCTGCAGGCCCACCGTGGCGCGGAACACGCCGCCGTTGACGCCCACGTCCTCGCCCAGCACGACCACGTCCGGGTCGTCCTCGAGCGCGCGCGCAAGCGCGAGGTTGATGCTTTCGACCAGCGTGACGCGCGGCATCGGGACCTTCAGTGCGCCGCGTCGGTGCCGTAGCGGCGCGCCATCTCGCGCTGGGCGGCAAGACCGGCGGGCGGCGAGGCGAACAGGTGCTCGAACATGTGGTCGGTGGTGACCGGCGGGCGGTTCTGGTAGCCGTGGACGGCGGCCTCGATCTGCCGCGTGCACTCGGCGCGCAGTTCCTCCTCGCGCGCCTCGTCCCACCAGCCACGCTCGGTGAGGTACCTGCGGGTGCGCACCAGCGGCTCCACCTTCCATGCCGCCTCCAGCTCCTCCGCCGGACGGTAGCGGCTGGCATCGTCGGCGGTGGTGTGGTCGGAGAGGCGGTAGGTGACCGCCTCGACCACCATGGGGCCCTCGCCGCGGCGCGCCTTCGCCAGCGCCTCCTCCATCACCTTGCGCACGGCGATCACGTCGTTGCCGTCCACCTGCACCCCCGGCACGCCGTTGCCCAGGCCCTTCTGCGCGAAGGTCTGCGCGGCGGTCTGCAGCGAGGTGGGCACGGAGATGGCCCAGCCATTGTTGACCACCACGAACACCACCGGCAGGCGGCGCGCGCCGGCGAGGTTCACGGATTCGTGGAAGGCGCCCTGCGAGGTGCCGCCGTCGCCGATGTAGGCCACCGCCACGCGCGGCTCGCCCCGGATCCTGAACGCCATCGCCACGCCGGCCGCGTGCGGGCACTGCGAGCCGATGGGCACGCACCAGGGAAAGTCCTGGCGCGGGCCGGCGAAGTCGGTGCCGCGCTCGTCGCCGGCCCAGTAGGTGAGGATCTCGGTCAGCGTGACGCCGCGCCAGAGCTGCGTGCCGTATTCGCGGTAGACCGGGCAGAGCACGTCCTCGGGGCGCATCGCCGCGCCCACGCCCACGTGGGTGGCCTCATGGCCGGTGCACGGCGCATAGGTGCCGAGCTTGCCCGTGCGCTGCAGGTTGATGGCCTTGGCGTCGAACATCCGGCACAGCACCATCATGCGGTACATGGCCCGCATCTCGTCCGCATCGTGGGCGAACGGCGGCAGGTCCGCAGCGGCGCGGCCTTCCCCGTCGAGTAGCTGCTCGTAGCCGATCGCGAACTCGGCGACTGTCTTCAACTGCTGCTGCTCCCCTGCAGGCCGGCGGATTCTCGCCGCCGTGAGCGCGCAAGATAGCCGATTCAGTGGGCGTTGCGCATCTCGGTGAGGCGGCTGGCGGTGCGTTCGAAGGCGGCCTTCAGCCGTTCGCCGCGGTACAGGGCGGCCGGTTCCGCGGCCGCGGCGACCACCAGCCGCACGCGCTGGTCGTAGAGTTCATCCACCAGCGCGATGAACCGCCGCGCGGCATCGTCATTGGCGCCCGTGAAGACCGGCACGCCCGACAGGAAGAGGGTATGCAGGCGGCGCGCCAGCGCGATGTAGTCGTCGGCCGAGCGTGGTCCCTCGCACAACTCGGCGAAGTCGAACCAGGCCATGCCGCCGGCGTGCGCGATGGTGGCGATGGGCCGGTCCTCCACCAGCAGGCTGCCGCCGCGGTCCACCGCCGCCCTGCCGGCGAGGCGCTCGAACAGGTCGATCATGCGCGCCTGGGTCTCCGGCGCGTTGGCGTCGAGGTACAGCTCGGCCTCGGCCAGTTGCCGCTGGCGGAAGTCCTCGCCGTCGCCCATCTCGACCACGTCGAGCAGCCGGGTGAGCAGCGCGATCGCCGGCAGGAAGCGCTCGCGCTGCAGGCCGCCCTCGTACAGCCGGTGCGGCGGCGTGTTGGAGGTCAGGAGCAGCACCACGCCGCGGCGCAGGAGGCCGTCGAGCACGCCATGCAGGATCATCGCGTCGGCGATGTCCTGCACCATGAACTCGTCCAGGCACCAGATGCGCGCCTCGTGCGCGAAGTGGGCGGCGATGCGCTCCAGCGGGCGCTCGTGGCCGCCGAAGCGCCGGCGCCGCGCGTGCACCTCGCGCATGAAATGCTGGAAGTGCATGCGGCGGCACTCGCCGCCGCGCCCCGCGGCGAACAGGTCCATCAGCCAGGTCTTGCCGCGGCCGACGCCGCCCCAGAGGTAGATACCGCGGCAGGCCTGCGGGTACTCCTGCCGCCGCCCGAGGATCGACTGCAGGCGCCACCGCCACGCCGCCGGCGGCGGCGTGGCCGTGAGGCAGCGGTCCAGTGCGTCCAGGCGCCCGGCCACCGCCCGCTGCGCCGGGTCGGGCACGCGCGCCTCCTCGCGCAGCGCGCGCTCGTAACGTTCGAGGAAACTCATCAGGCCAGGGCGTTGCGGACGGCCTCGGAGAGGGTGTCGCCGGTCGCGGGCAGGCGCGAATGCCGGACCGACACATCCGGGTGGCGGGTGGCGAAGTCCGCGGCCAGCTGCTCGACCAGGTACACCGAGCGGTGCTGGCCGCCGGTGCAGCCCACCGCCACGGTCAGGTAGCGGCGGCTGGTGGCGATGAACTCGGGGATGCGCGCCTCGATGAAGCGCGTGATGTCTTCCTGCAGGCGCTGCACGGACTCGTGTCCCGCGAGGTACCGCGCCACGTCCGGGTCACGGCCGGTCAGCGGCCTCAGGGTGCGTTCCCAGTAGGGGTTGGGCAGCGAGCGGGCGTCGAACACATAGTCCGCGTCGCCCGGGATGCCGTACTTGAAGCCGAAGGACTGGAACAGCAGCGACAGCCGCGCCGAGCTGCGGCGCTCCACCCGGGAGCGCACCATCTCGCGCAGCTCGTGCACGCCGGTACTGGAGGTGTCGATGATGACGCTGGCGGCCTGCGCCATCGGCTCCAGCAGCCGGCGCTCCAGCTCGATGGCCTCGCGCAGGCTCTCCCGGCCGCGCGACAGCGGGTGCTTGCGCCGCGTCTCGGCATAGCGGCGCAGCAGCGCATCCTCGGAGGCGGTGACGAACAGCAGCTCGCAGGCCAGGCCCGAGCTGCGCAGCTCGCTGACCAGCGCGGGCACCGTGGCGATCTCCTCGGGCGTGTTGCGCGCGTCGAGGCCCACGGCCACGCGCTGGTAGCGTTCGTCGCCGCTCCTGAGCGTGTGCGAGACGAAGGCCTTCAGCAGCGCCGCCGGGATGTTGTCGACGCAGTACCAGTCCATGTCCTCGAGCATGTGCAGCGCCACGCTCTTGCCGGAGCCGGACAGGCCGCTGACGACGATCAGGCGCATGCGGCGCTCCGATGGCCGGTGCGGCGGCGCGCTTCAGTGGCGCGCCGCACGTCCCTCGTTGGCATGGTGGTCGACGCGCTTCTCCTTGTGCTTGAGCACGCACCGGTCGAGCTTGTCGGCCAGTGCGTCGATGGCGCGGTACATGTTGTCGTCGATGGCGTCGGCATGGATGTCGCTGCCGCTGACGTGCACGGTCGCCTCGGCCTTGTGGGTGTTCTTCTCCACCGACATGACCATGTGCACGTCGATGACCCGGTCGAAATGCCGCCGGATGCGCTCCAGCCGCTTCTCGGCGTAGGCGCGCATGGCAGGCGTGATCTCCACGTGGTGACCGGTCAGGTTCAACTGCATGACGACCTCCTCGTTCACTTCATCACTCGCTCAAGTCGTTTGACGCCTCAGGCGCGCCTGCGTTCATTGGAAGGGGCGATGCCCATGGACTCGCGGTACTTGGCGACCGTGCGCCGTGCGACGGGAATGCCTTCCTTCGAGAGGATTTCGGCGATGCGGCTGTCCGACAGCGGCGCGTTGGGCGGCTCGTCGCGGATCAGCTTCCTGATCTTGGCGCGGATGGCAGTGGAGGAGGTGCCCGAACCATCGGCGCCCTCGACCTGGCTGGAGAAGAAGTAGCGCAGCTCGAACACGCCGCGCGGCGTGTGCATGTACTTGCCGGAGGTGACGCGCGAGACCGTGCTCTCGTGCATGCCGATGGCCTCGGCGATGTCGCGCAGGATCATCGGCCGCATGTATTCCTCGCCGTGCTCGAGAAACTCATGCTGGCGCTCGACGATGGAACGGGCCACCTTCAGCAGTGTCTCATGCCGTATCTCGAGGCTCTTGAGCAACCAGCGGGCCTCCTGCAACTGCGCGCGCATCGTGGCGTGGCTGGATGCCCGTCCGATCAGGCTGGCGTAGCCCTCGTTGATGCGCACACGTGGAAGCGTGGCCGAATTTATCTCCACCGTCCAGCCGTCCGCGCGGCGGCGCACAAAGACGTCCGGCACGACATATTCCGGGGCCGCGGCACTGATCTGCGAGCCGGGGCGCGGGTGGCAGGAGCGCACCAGCGCCAGGGCCTGCTCCAGCTCCTCGTCCGAGACCTTGAGCTGGCGCTTGAGCAGGCCCATCTCGCGGGTGGCCACCAGGTCGAGGTGCGCGGCGGCGATGGCCAGGGCGGTGTCGCGACCCGGCGTGTCCGGTTGCAGCGCCGCAAGCTGCAGGCTGACGCATTCGGCCACGTTGCGGGCGCCCACGCCCAGCGGGTCGAAGCCCTGCACCACCTCGAGCATGGCGGCGATTTCCTGCTCGCTGGCCTCGATGTCGGGCCTGAGGGTCGCGGCGATGGCGTCGAAGGGTTCGATCAGGTAGCCATCGTCGTTGATCGCGTCGATGACCGCGCGCCCGATGGCCATCTGGCGCTCGTCGAGCCGCGACATTTCCAGCTGCCAGATCAGGTGTTCGTGCAGCGATTCGCCCCGTTCGTCGGTGAACTCCTGCTGGCGCTCGTCGTCATCCCCCTGCCAGGGCGTCTCGCCGGGCGCGGCCGAGGTCTCCTGCCACGCGTCGTCGATGATCTCCACCTCAGGCGCGGTGCGCTCCTCGGCCAGGGCCGGGGAGGCATCCTCGCCGGCCGAAGGCAGGTCGATCTCGTTGGGGCCGGCTCCCAGCGACTCGAAGGTGCCGGTGGACTCGGTGTCCTCCTCGGCCTCGAGCATGACGTTGGTCTCGAGCAGTTCGCGCAGGTGCGCCTGCAGTTCCAGCGCCGGCATCTGCAGGAGCCTGATCGCCTGCTGCAGCTGCGGGGTCATTTTCAGCTGCTGGCCGAGGCGAAGCTGCAGGGATGTTTTCAGCATGGATCACATACGGAAGTGATGGCCCAAGTACACCTCGCGCACCCGCTCATTCGCAAGGATCTCGTCCGCGGTCCCGGCCGCGATCACCGTACCGCGGTCCACGATCACGGCACGGTTGCACACGCCAAGGGTTTCCCGGACGTTGTGGTCGGTGATCAGCACGCCGATGCCGCGCGCGGACAGGTCGCTGACGATCTTCTGGATGTCCATCACCGAGATCGGGTCCACGCCGGCGAAGGGCTCGTCCAGCAGGATGAAGCGCGGCGCGGCCGCCAGTGCCCGGGCAATTTCTGCCCGGCGGCGTTCGCCTCCCGAAAGCGCAATGCCCAGGCTCCTGCGCACATGGGTGATGTGCAGTTCCGCGAGGATGCGTTCCAGCTCGGCCCTGCGGCCGGCCCGGTCCAGGTCGGCGCGGGTTTCCAGGATGGCCAGCACGTTCTGCTCCACCGTGAGGCGGCGGAATACCGAGGCCTCCTGCGGCAGGTAACCCAGGCCCTGGCGGGCGCGGCGGTGCATGGGCAGGTGCGTGAGTTCGATGCCGTCGAGGCTGATCGAGCCGGCATCGGCGCTGACCAGCCCGACGATCATGTAGAAGGAGGTGGTCTTGCCGGCGCCGTTCGGGCCCAGGAGGCCCACGATCTCGCCGGATTCCACGTGCAGCGAGAGGTCCTGCACCACCACGCGGCCGCCATAGGCCTTGCGCAGGTGGGCGGCCTTCAGCACCGAGGGCGCGGGGGAAGGTGCGACCTGTTCCGGGGCGGCGCTCATCGGGCGGTCTCCCTGTCGGGCGTGCGCGGGGGCGGTACGAGCTGTTCCGCGGCATCCTCGCCGTCGGCACGGCGCTCGAAGCGGATGATGCCCTCGCCGCGCGTGCCCGGGTCGCGGTCGTCGGTGACCACGCCGCGGTTGATGTCGTAGTTCAGTTCCGTCTCGCGCAGGTCGGCACGCCCGTCGGTCAGGAAGGGACTGCCCGAGAGCCTGACGATGCCGGTGGTGGTGTCGAACAGGATGGTGTCGGCCTCGCCGTCGATGCGGCGGGTGCGGCCCTCGGGCTGGTGCGAGAACTTCGCCCTCGAACCGGTCACCTCCACCGTCAGCAGCCGGTCGCCGCGGAACTGCATCACCGCGGCGTCGGCGTCCAGCGTGGCGCCGCGGAATTCCAGGTGCACCCCCTCGGACAGGTCGAAGCGCACCTGGTTGCCGGCCAGCTCCCTGCGCACCGCCAGTCCCGCCTCCACGCGCGTGTCGGTGCCGTGCGTGATCAGCGGGTGGCGCAGCGACATGGTGTTGTCGCGGAAGTTGTACTCGAGGTTGCTGTAATCGCGGATCTCCACCACGCCCGTGAACTCCGCGGCCGGCAGGCCCTGCGCGGCGAACGCGAGCGCGGCCGCCACGGCACGGCGCGCGAGCTGGCGCCGGCGGCGGTCAGAAGGGGATCGTGGCATGGGAACCTGATTCTAGCTGCATCACGTCCTCGGCGACATTCACCCGCAGCCCACGTCCGGTGAAGCTCATGCCGCCGCGCCGGAACTGCACCTCGCCGGCGGTGTACACCTCCTGCGCGTCCAGGTCATAGCTCAGCTCGGCGGTGCGCAGTTCCATGGGCACGCCCTTGCCGTCGGCGGGAATGCTGCGCGCATGCACCGAACCGGTGAGCGTCACCACGCGGCCGTCCGGCGGCACCCGTGCCTCCTCGGCGGTCACCACCCATTGCTGCGGGCCACCCGGCACGGTGTCCGGCGGGTCGTGCCGCAGCGTCAGCCGCGAGGCGATGATGCCGCCGGCATTGCGCAGCTGCACGATGCGCTCGGCCTCGATCTCGTAGCGCAGCCGGCCGTCCGCGTCGAGCTGGCGCAGCACCACGCCCTCGGCCTCGAAGTCGTACTGCAGGGTGTCGGGCGCCACGGCGGGATCCTGCGGGCGCGAGGCGCGGTAGTGCATGGCGAACCACACGGTCCCGCCGAGCACCGCAACCAGCGACAATGACGCCACGGCCTTCTTCATCGCGGCTCCTACACCACGCCCGCGCGCAGCAGGTCGTGGATGTTCAGCGCGCCCACCAGCCGGCCCAGCTCGTCCACCGCCAGCAGCGCGGTGATGCGATGCTCCTGCATGTGGTTGACGGCCTCCGCGGCCAGCTGCGCCGGCCGGATGGTGCGCGGCGCGCGCGTCATCACTTCCTCGATGCGCGTGCCGCGCAGGTCGGCGCCGCGGTCGAGCGCGCGGCGCAGGTCGCCGTCGGTGAACACGCCGATGAGTTGATCGCCGGCATCGACGATGGCGGTCAGTCCCAGGCCCTTGCGGCTCATCTCCACCAGGCCTTCCACCAGCGTCACCGTCGGCGCCACGCGTGGCAGCTCATCGCCACGGCGCATCACGTCGGCCACGCGCAGCAGCAGGCGGCGGCCCAGCCGGCCGCCGGGGTGCGAGCGCGCGAAGTCCTCGGCGGTGAAGCCGCGCGCGGCCAGCAGCGCCGCGGCCAGTGCATCGCCCATGGCCAGCGCCGCGGTGGTGCTGGCGGTGGGCGCGAGGTTCAGCGGACAGGCCTCCTCGGCCACGCTCACGTCCAGGTGCACGGTGGCGGCGCGCGCCAGCGGCGAGGCGGCGTTGCCGGTGAGCGCGATCACCGGCACGGAAAGGCGCGCCACCTGCGGCAGCATGGCCAGGATCTCGGCGCTGTCGCCCGAGTGCGAGACCGCCAGCAGCACGTCGCCGCGCACCACCATGCCGAGGTCGCCGTGGCCGGCCTCGGCGGCATGCAGGAAGAACGCGCTGGTGCCGGTGCTGGCCAGCGTGGCGGCGATCTTGTGCGCCACGTGGCCGGACTTGCCCAGCCCGCTGACCACCACGCGTCCCCGGGCCGGCGGATCGGTGGCCGCCAGGCACAGCTCGCAGGCGCGTGCGAAGGCGGCATCGATGCGCGCCGGCAGGGCGGCCAGCGCCTGCGCCTCGATGGCGAGCGCCCGCCGGCCCGCGGCGATCAGTGCCGCTTCGCTGCGCGGGTCCTCGCGGCTGGCCGATAGGGTCTGCATGGCCGATAGCTTACACTTGCGCCTCTTTCGGGAAGGTCCACCTATGAATCCAGGACAGATCGAGGAACTGATCCGCGCCGGCCTGCCGGGCGCCCGGGTCGCCGTGCGCTCCGAGGACAACGTGCATTTCGAGGCCGTCGTGGTCAGCCCCGAGTTCGAGGGCAAGCGCCCGCTGCAGCGCCACCAGATGGTGTACCGCGCGCTGGGCGAGCGCATGGGCGGGGAGATCCACGCGCTGCAGCTCACCACGCTCACGCCCGCCGAGGCCGGGGGCTGAAGGGCGGTGGACCGGCTGCAGATCACCGGCGGGCGGCGCCTGGACGGCGAGGTCCGCATTTCCGGCGCCAAGAACGCGGCGCTGCCCATCCTGGCCGCCACGCTGCTGGCCGAGGAGCCCGTGTCGGTGGGCAACGTGCCGCACCTGCACGACGTGACCACGATGATCCGCCTGCTGACCGGCATGGGCGTGAAGGTCACGCTGGGCGAGAAGAAGCGCGTGGAGGTCGACCCGCGCGGCATCCGCGAATTCTTCGCGCCGTACGAGACGGTCAAGACCATGCGCGCCTCCATCCTGGTGCTGGGCCCGCTGGTGGCCCGCTTCGGCCAGGCCGACGTGTCGCTGCCGGGCGGCTGCGCCATCGGCGCGCGCCCGGTGAACATCCACGTGGCGGGCCTGCAGGCGATGGGCGCCGACATCCACGTGGAGAACGGCTACATCCGTGCGCGCGCCTCGCGCCTCAGGGGTACGCGGCTGGTGCTCGACACCGTGACGGTGACCGGGACCGAGAACCTGATGATGGCCGCCACGCTGGCCGAGGGCGAGACGGTGATCGAGAACGCGGCGCGCGAGCCCGAGGTGGTGGACCTCGCCGAGTTCCTCGTCAAGATGGGCGCCAGGATCCACGGCGCCGGCACCGACCGCATCGTGGTCGAGGGCGTCGAGCGCCTGCACGGTGCACACCACGAGGTGCAGCCCGACCGCATCGAGACCGGCACCTTCCTGGTGGCCGGCGCCATCACCGGCGGGCGCGTGCTGGCGCGCCACACCCAGCCCGCGCACCTGGACGCGGTGCTGCTGAAGCTGGCCGAGGCCGGCGCCAGCGTGCGCACCGGCCCGGACTGGATCGAGGTGGACATGCACGGCCGGCGGCCGAAGTCGGTGGACGTGCGCACCGCGCCGTACCCGGCGTTTCCCACCGACATGCAGGCGCAGTTCGCGGCGCTGGACTGCATCGCCGACGGCGTCGGCACCATCACCGAGACCATCTTCGAGAACCGCTTCATGCACATGCTGGAGATGCGGCGCCTGGGCGCGGAGATCCGCCTGGAGGGCAACACCGCCATCATCCGCGGCGTGCCGCAGCTCACCGCCGCGCCGGTGATGGCCACCGACCTGCGCGCCTCGGCCAGCCTGGTGATCGCGGGACTGGTGGCCGAAGGGCGCACCGAGATCGACCGCATCTACCACATCGACCGCGGCTACGAATCCATCGAGGAGAAGCTGGCGCAGCTCGGCGCGGAGATCCGCCGCGTGCCGGTGAGTCCCGCGCGCTGAGGCCCGCGGCTACGGCCGCGGCGGCGTGTCCATCACCACCAGCTCGACGCTGAAGCGCTGCTCGCCACGCACCGTGGCCAGCGTCAGCGGCGTGCCCGGGCTGCGGCCGGCGATGCGTGCCAGTGCGTCGCGCGCGCTGCGCACTCGCGTGCCGTCGATGGACTCGATGATGTCGCCGCGCGCCAGGCCCGCGGACAGGGCGGGGGAACCGCGCTGGAAGTCGCTGATCACCACGCCGCCGCGCGCCAAGCCCGCATCGGGGGCGTATTCGTCGGGCACGTCCTCGAGCACCAGTCCCAGCCAGCCGCGCACCACGCGGCCGCGGGCCAGGATCTCCTGCATCACCCCGCGCACCATGCCCACCGGGATGGCGATGCCGATCCCCTCGGCGTCGCGGCTCCGGCCCAGCACCGCGGTGTTGATGCCGATCAGCTCGCCGCGCGTGTTCACCAGCGCGCCGCCGGAATTGCCCTCGTTGATGGCCGCGTCGGTCTGGATGAAGTCCTCGAAGGTGACGATGCCCAGCTCGGCGCGGCCAGTGGCGCTGATGATGCCGGCGGTCACGGTCTGCGACAGTCCGAGCGGATTGCCGATGGCCAGCACCACGTCGCCCACCTGCACGGTGTCGGATCGTCCCAGCGGCATCACCGGCAGGTCCGGCAGGTCGATCTTCAGCACCGCGATGTCGGTGTCCGGATCGCTGCCCACGACCTCGACCGGCGCCTCGCGGCCGTCGGCGAGCTGTACGAGGATCTGGTCGGAATTGCGGATCACGTGCTGGTTGGTGACGATGTGTCCTTCGGCGTCGACGATGACGCCCGAGCCCAGCCCGTCGAGGAAACGCGGCGTCACCGGCTCGCCCGGCCGTCCGGCGGCGCGCGGCACGGGTTCGGCGCGGCGCGTGTAGATGCTGACCACCGCCGGCGCGCTGCGCCTGACGGCGGCGGCGAAACTGGCTGCCGGTTGCAGCCATGCGTCGTCGTCGCCGGCCGTCCCGGAGGCCGGCCGGGACAGCGCACCCGCCGCGTCCCCGGAAATCCGCGGTGCGGGGGCCGCCAGGTCGGGCCAGAATTTCAGCGCCGCGAAAGCCACGACCACGCCGCCGAGCACCGAGCCCGCAACGAAGAGGGCGTACTGTCGCAGGAGGCTTCGCATGCTCATGGCACAGGCCGCGGATGGGCGGGTGAAAGCGCTAGTGTATAATGCCGGGCTGACCGGACCGCAGGGGTCAGCCGACCTCGTCGCGGGTTTCCGGCCAGAAACAAAAGCCAAAGCCTTCGGAACTCTTGATGACCGACCCTATCGACGCCGTAGTTCCCATGCCCGAGGTCGACCAGGACCGCCGCGGCTTCCTCACCTTCGCCACCACAGCCACCGGAGTGGTCGGCGCCGCCTTCGCCGCAGTGCCCTTCATCGCCTCCTGGGCGCCTTCCGAGCGGGCTCGCGCCGCCGGCGCGCCGGTCGAGGTCGACCTGACCAAGATCGAGCCGGGCCAGATGGTCACCTTCATCTACCGCAAGAGGCCCATCTACGTGGTGCATCGCACGCCCGAGATGCTCTCCCGGCTGTCCGGTCACGAGAAGGACCTGAAGGACGCGGATTCCTCCTCCTCCCTGCAGCCCGAGTACGCGCGCAACGAGGCGCGTGCCGCGCGCCCCGACTTCCTCGTGGTCGAGGGCACCTGCACGCACCTGGGCTGCCTGCCGAAGGCACGCTTCGACGCCGGCGCTTCGCCCGAGCTGGGCGAGAACTGGCCGGGCGGATTCTTCTGCCCCTGCCACGGCTCGAGGTTCGACCTTTCCGGGCGCGTGTTCGCGGGTTCGCCGGCATCGGCCAACCTCACCGTTCCCAACTACTCCTTCCGCGACGAGAACACCCTGGTGATCGGCGTCGACGCTGACACGCAGGAGGCATAAGACGATGGCCGATTCCACCACGCTGCCCGAGCGCAAGGGCTTCCTGGGCTGGCTCAACAAGCGCCTGCCCGTAGACCAGTTCGTCCAGTCCCAGCTGACCGGCTACTACGCGCCGAAGAACTTCAACTTCTGGTACTACTTCGGCGTGCTGTCGATCATGGCGCTGGTGATCCAGCTGCTGTCCGGCATCTTCCTGACCATGCACTACAAGGTCGGGGAAACCACCGCGTTCGACTCGGTCGAGTACATCATGCGCGAGGTCCCCTTCGGGTGGCTGATCCGCTACATGCACTCCACCGGTGCCTCGTTCTTCTTCATCGTGGTGTACCTGCACATGTTCCGCGCGTTGCTGTACGGGTCGTACAAGGCGCCGCGCGAGCTGCTGTGGCTGTTCGGCATGCTGATCTACCTGGCGCTGATGGCCGAGGCCTTCATGGGCTACGTGCTGCCGTGGGGCAACATGTCGTTCTGGGGCGCGCAGGTGA
>QGUX01000074.1 GCA_003242275.1 Pseudomonadota bacterium
TCGAGTCCTTTCCGGTTTTCCCCGCTCGTCGCCTGATCAATCCCTCGCCCTACATGTATTACTGCCAGCTGGGTGGCGTCACCGTGGTGGGCTCCTCGCCCGAGGCGCTGGTGAAGTTGAAGGGCGGCCGCGCCGAGCTCCGGCCCATCGCCGGCACGCTGCCGCGCATGGCCGACCCGGAAGCGGACCTGGCCAACGAGCGCCGCCTGCTGGCCGACCCGAAGGAGAACGCCGAGCACGTGATGCTGGTGGACCTGGCGCGCAACGACCTGGGCCGTGTCGCCGCCGCCGGCACCCTGCACGTGGATCCCTACCGCGTGATCGAGCGCTACAGCCACGTGATGCACATCGTCAGCGGCGTGCAGGGCACGCTGGCTCCGGACCGCGATGCCTTCGACCTCTTCGCCGCCACCTTCCCGGCCGGCACGCTGGTGGGCGCGCCCAAGGTGCGCGCCATGCAGATCATCGAGGAGCTGGAGCCGGTGGACCGCGGCCTGTACGGCGGCACCATCGGCTACTTCGGCGCGCAGGGCGACATGGACCAGGCCATCACCATCCGCACGCTGGTGTTCGAGGGCGACGAATACAGCTACCAGGCTGGCGCCGGCGTGGTTGCCGACAGCAAGCCGGAATCCGAGTTCAACGAAGTCTTCGCCAAGAGCGCCGCATTGCGCAGCGCGCTGGCACTGGCGGAGGAGGGACTGTGAGCGACCCTGGGAAGGAGAAGCCGAGGCTGCTCCTGATCGACAACTACGACTCCTTCACCTACAACCTGGTGCAGGCCTTCCTGGTGCTGGGCGCCGACGTGCACGTGGTGCGCAACGACGAGATCACGGTGGAGGAGGCGAAACGCATGGACTTCACCCACCTGTGCATCTCGCCCGGCCCGGGCACGCCGCGCGATGCCGGCGTGTCGATGGACATGATCCGCGCCTTCGCCGGCGTGAAGCCCATCCTCGGCGTGTGCCTCGGCCACCAGGCCATCGTCGAGGCCTTCGGCGGCGACGTGGTGCGCGCGCAGCGGCTGATGCACGGCAAGACCTCGCTGGTGAAGCACGACGGCCGCACGCTGTTTCATGGCCTGTCGCAGCCGGCCGAGGTGGGCCGCTACCACTCGCTGATCGCCGCGCCCGCCAGCATGCCGCCGGATCTCGAAGTGACGGCGCTGACGCCCGAGGGCGAGATCATGGGCGTGCGCCACAGGAAGTACACCATCGAGGGCGTGCAGTTCCATCCCGAGAGCGTGCTCACGCCCGAGGGCCCGCGGCTCATGGGCAACTTCCTCGATCTCACCGCGCCGCTGCGCGATGAACAGGCTAAAGGGACAGGGGGATAAAGCATGCCAGCCGATGTCGCCAGGATGCGCGCCTTCCTCGACGCCGTGCTCGATGGCCGGTCGCTGACCACCGACGAAGCGCGGGAACTGCTCGTCGGGCTCACCGATGAAACCCTGCCGCCGGCACTGGCCGGGGCGCTCCTGGCCGGCATCCGCGCCAAGGGCGTGACCGGCGCGGAGCTGCGCGGCTTCGCCATGGGCATGCGCTCGCTGGCGCGCCGGCCGAAGATCGACCGCGACCTCGAGGCGGTGGACATCGTGGGCACGGGCGGCGACCGCTCGGGCAGCTTCAACCTCTCGACCGGTGCCTCGCTGCTGACCGCGGCCGCGGGCCTGGCAGTGGTGAAGCATGGCAACCGCTCGGTGTCGAGCCGCGCCGGCAGCGCCGATGTGCTCGAGGCGCTGGGCCTCACGCTGCCGCTGGATGAGCAGCGCGCCGCCGACTGCCTGGCCGCCACCAATTTCACCTTCCTGTTCGCGCCGCACTACCACCCGGCGATGAAGGCCATCGGCCCGGTGCGCGCCGCACTGGGCGTGCGCACGGTGTTCAACATCCTGGGGCCGCTGTCCAATCCGGCCGAGCCGCCGTACCACGTGATCGGCGCCTACAGCGACGAGACCGCACGGCTGATGGCCGAGGCCCTGTCGGGCCTGCCGATCAGGCGCGCCTTCGTGGTCCATGGCAGCGGCGGCTGGGACGAGCCCACGCCCATCGGGCCGTTCCTGCTGCTGGACGTGCGTCCGGGCCAGGTGACCGAACTGCGCCGCGGCCCGGAGGAGTACGGCATCAGGCCGTGCACCGACGGCGACCTGCGCGGCGCCGACGCCGCGCACAATGCCGCCGAGATGACGCGCGTGCTGCGCGGCGAGGAGAAGGGTCCGCACCGCGACGCGCTGGTGCTCAGCGCCGCGCTGGCGCTGGAAGTCGCCGGCCGCGCGCCCGGGCCGCGCGAGGCGGCGGCCATGGCCGCGGCTGCGATCGACGACGGGCGCGCCAGCAGCCTCCTGGCCAGGCTGGCGGCGTTCTCGCGCACCACCGCTCCGGCATGAGCGACTTCCTCGCCAGCATGGCCGCCAGCAGCCGCGCCCGCGTGGCCGCGGCGCGCCGGGCCGTTCCGGAGGCGCAGATCTGGCGCCTGGCCGAGAGCGCACCGGAGCCGCCGCAGCTCAAGCTCTCGCCGCAGCGCTTCGACGTGATCGCCGAGGTGAAGCTGCGCTCGCCCGCGGTGGGCCAGCTCGCCGGTGGCGATACCGATGTCTCCACCCGCGTCACCAGCTATGCGCGCGCGGGCGCGGCGGCCGTGTCCGTGCTGACCGAGCCCGATCGCTTCGAGGGCTCGCTGGAACACCTGGAGCAGGCCGCGCGCGCGCTGTCGCGCACCGGCGTGCCGGCCATGCGCAAGGATTTCCTGGTCGAGCCCTACCAGGTGGCGGAGGCCCGGCTCGCCGGCGCCGGCGGCATCCTGGTCATCGTGCGCATGCTCTCGCGCGCCGGGCTCGATGCGCTCATCGAGGCCGCGGCGCGGCTGAAGCTGTTCGTGCTGATCGAGGCCTTCGACGAGCGGGACATCGACGTGGCGGCGGACCTGGTGGCCGCGCATGGCGCGCGCGGCGTGCCGCTGCTGGTCGGCGTCAACAGCCGCGACCTGGTCACGCTGAAGGTGGTGCCCGGAAGGCTGGAGGAGCTGGCGCCGCGGCTGCCCACGGGCGTGCCGCGCGTGGCCGAGAGCGGCCTCGGCAGCGCCGGGGATGCCGCGCGCCTGGCGCGCGCCGGCTACGAAATGGCGCTGGTGGGCAGCGCGCTGATGACGGCGCCGGATCCGGCGGCACTGCTGGCGGCGATGATTGCCGCCGGCCGCGGAGCACGCTGATGGCCTTCGTGAAGATCTGCGGCATGACCGACACGCGCGCGGTGTCGGCCGCACTCGCGGCCGGCGCCGATGCCATCGGCTTCGTGTTCGCGACCTCGGTGCGGCGGGTGACACCGCAGCAGGCCGCCGAACTGGCACGTCCCGCGCGCGGCCGCGTACTGTGCGTTGCCGTCACGCAGCATCCTTCCTCCGAGCTGCTGGAGATGGTGTTCGAGGTGTTCCGCCCCGACGTGCTGCAGACCGATCTCGCCGATTTCGCGCGCATCGAGCTGCCTGCCGGCGTGACCGGCTGGCCGGTGCTGCGCGGCGCCGCCGATGCCGCGGCGGACGCGACGCTGCCGGCCGGCCAGCGCGTGCTGTTCGAGGGCCCGCGCAGCGGCACCGGCCAGGTGGCCGACTGGAGCACCGCCCGCGAGCTGGCCGCGCGCCGCGAGATCATCCTCGCCGGCGGCCTGGGGCCGGACAATGTCGCGGAGGCGATCACCGCGGTGGATCCCTTCGGCGTCGACGTCTCCAGCGGCGTGGAGGCCTCGCCGGGCCGCAAGAGTCCTGAGCTGATCGAGTTGTTCGTGCGCCGCGCGCGCGAGGCCTTCGCCCGCGCCGGCAATGGAGAGAACTGATGGCTGCATCATCCCCCCCGATGGACGAGGCCACGAGGCAGCGCCTGCTGGCGGACCTGCTGGCCGGCCGGCTGCCCACGCCCGAAGGCCGCTTCGGCCCCTATGGCGGGCGCTACATCCCCGAGACGCTGGTGCCGGCCTTCGACCGGCTCACGAAGGCGGTGTACGAGATCCTGCCGTCGAAGGACTTCCGCGACGAGCTGGCGGCCGAGCTGCGCGACTGGGTGGGGCGTCCCACCGCGCTGTCGCCGATGCCGGCGCTGGGCCGCCGCTGGGGCGCGGAGATCTGGTTCAAGCGCGAGGATCTCGCACACACCGGCGCGCACAAGATCAACAACGCGCTCGGCCAGGCGCTGCTGGCGCGCCGCATGGGCGCCAGACGCGTGGTGGCCGAGACCGGCGCCGGCCAGCATGGCGTGGCCACCGCCGCCGCCTGCGCGCGCGTGGGGCTGCCATGCACCGTGTACATGGGCGAGGTGGACATGGCGCGCCAGGCGCCCAACGTGGGCCGCATGCGCCTGATGGGTGCCACCGTGGTGCCCGTCACCACCGGCGAGCGCACGCTGCGCGCCGCCATCGACGAGGCCTTCCGCGACTGGGTGGCCGATCCCGAGGGCACGTTCTACTGCCTGGGCTCCGCGTTGGGACCCCATCCCTATCCCTACCTCGTGCGCGAGCTGCAGGCGGTGATCGGCCGCGAGGCGCGCGCGCAGATCCTGGAGCGCACCGGTGGCCTGCCCGACGTGCTGGTGGCCTGCGTGGGCGGCGGCTCCAACGCCATCGGCCTGTTCCATGCCTTCCTCGGCGATGCCTCGGTGAAGATCTTCGGCGTCGAGGCCGGTGGCCGCGGCCCGGGCCTCGGCGACAATGCCGCGCGCATGGCCAGCGGCCGTCCCGGCGTGCTGCACGGCACCTATTCGATGCTGCTGCAGGACGAGCATGGCCAGGTGCTCGAGACGCATTCGATCTCGGCCGGCCTCGACTACTCCGGCGTCGGCCCCGAGCATGCGCTGCTGCGCGACCTGGGACGCGCCGAGTACCTGATGGCGCTGGACCAGGACGCGCTGGACTGCGTGAAGGAGTGCAGCACCTACGAGGGCGTGCTGCCCGCGCTGGAGAGCGCCCACGCGCTGTGGGGCGCGCGCGAGCTGGCGAAGCGTTTCCCCGGCAAGCGCATCCTGGTCGGGCTTTCCGGCCGCGGCGACAAGGACATGCCCACCCTGCAGGCCACGCTGCTGGCGGGAGGTGCGCCGTGAGCATGACGCCCGCGCAGAAGCTGGCCCGGCGCATCCGCGACGCGCGCCGCGAGCGCATCGCGCTGGTGGCCTTCCTGACCGCCGGTTACCCGTCGAAGCAGCGCTTCGCAAGTGACCTGCTGGAGATCGCCTCCGCAGCCGACGTGGTCGAGATCGGCGTGCCGTTCACCGATCCCATGGCCGACGGCGTCACCGTGCAGCGCTCGAGCTACGAGGCGCTGAAGCAGGGCGTGACGCTGCCGTGGATCCTGGAGGAGCTGCGCCGGCTGCCCGAGAAGCCCCGGGCCGAGCTGGTGTTCATGGGCTACTACAATCCGATGCTGGCCTACGGGCTCGACGCGCTGGCGCGCGATGCCGCCGCGGCGGGCATCAGCGGCTTCATCGTGCCCGACCTGCCGGTCGAGGAGAGCGGCCCGTTCGAAGAAGCGCTCGGCCGGCAGGGTCTTGCCATGATCCGCATGGTCACGCCCGTCACCCCCGAGGCGCGGCTCCAGGCCGTGTGCCGCGACGCGCAGGGCTTCATCTACGCGGTGTCGATGACCGGCACCACGGGTGGCTCCGTGGGCGGCGAGGGCGGCGTGCCCCAGGCGGTGTGCGACTACCTCGACCGCGTGCGCGCGCTCTCGCCCGTGCCCGTGTGCGCGGGATTCGGAATTCGCAGGCATGAGCAGGTGCGGGCCCTGGCACCCCACGTCGATGGCGTGGTGGTGGGTTCGGCAATCGTAGAGGCGATGGAAAAGGGAGAGTCCACGGCCGGTCTGCTGCGCCGCCTGCGCGGCGAGGCGTGATCCTCACGCCATAATTCGCCGGTGAAGTTCCCCCTCCGAATCAAGGTGGCCAGCGCGCGCGGTGCGCCGACGCTGGCCATCACCGTCATGCTCGCCAGCCTGTCGATGATCAGCCCGCTGTCCATCGACACCTTCCTGCCGTCCTTCCCGACCATCGCGGAGGAGTTCGGCATCACGAGCTGGCGGGTGCAGCAGATCATCACGGCGTACCTGCTGCCCTTCGCCTGCTTCTCGCTGGTGCACGGGCCGCTGTCGGATGCGCTCGGCCGCCGCCGGGTGGTGATCGGCGGACTCGTGCTGTACACCGCCGGATCGCTGGGTTGCTTCCTCGCGCCCACCTTCGGCACGCTGCTGTTCTGCCGCGTGCTGCAGGGGCTGGCCGCCGGCATCGGGCCCACCGTGGCGCGCGCCGTGGTGCGCGACCTGTTCGAGGGCACCAATGCCCAGCGGCTGATGAGCAGCATGATGCTGGTGTTCTCGCTGGCGCCGGCCGTCGCGCCCATCATCGGTGGCTGGGTGCACGTATCGCTGGGCTGGCGCTGGGTGTTCGGCATGCTGGTGGTGATCGGCGGCGTGCTGCTGGCCACCTGCCTGGCGTTCCTGCCCGAGACGCATCCCAGGGAGAAGCGCACGCCGTTCAAGGTGCGCGCGCTGATCGCCAGCTGCTGGCGCGTGGGCACGGGCCTGGCGTTCTTCCTGCTGGCCGTGTCCGCGGCGCTGGCCATTGCCGCCGTGTTCATCTACATCGGTTCGGCGCCGGCCATCATCCTCGAGGTGTGGGGACTGAAGGAGACCCAGTTCCACTACATCTTCATCCCCGTGGTGGCCGGCTTCATGATCGCTTCGATTGCCAGCGGCCGCATGGCCGGCCACATCGGCCGCGTCACGCAGCTGCGGATCGGCTTCGGGCTGCTGTGCTTCGCCGGCGGCGTGGGCGTGCTGGTGCACAACTTCATTCCCGGCGGCTCGCCCATCCTCGTGGTGCAGGTGCTGTGGTTCTGCATGGCGCTGGGCGCGCAGCTCACCTATCCGGTGCTGTCGCTGGAGATGATCGACATGCATCCGGAGGCGCGCGGCGCGGCGGCGTCGGTGCAGTCGTTCGTGGCACTGAGCGTGGGCGCGGTGGTGATGGGCATGGTGGCGCCCATGCTGCACGGGAACCTCAACGCGCTGGCGTGGATCTCGTTCGGTGGCGGCATCATCGCCTGGGCCGCGTGGCGCCTGGGCGTCAGGGTGCGCGGACCGGTGAAGACTTTCGACTGAGGCCGTCAGCCCGGGGGCCGATCCTCGTTCGCCGGCAGCGCGTTGACATGGCCGGGTGGGGAGTTGGCCTGCATGCCGCGCAGTGTTCGAAGACCCGTGCCTGGACTGGCGCCTCCGCGTCATGGCGTCGGTTGGATCGCCGGCGATTGCCCGGTCATTCTTCGCGCGGGTATCGCCTGGGCCTGCTCATCGTCTCTTTGACGAGCCAGAAAACACCGATGGCTCCAAGTCCCCATCCCAGCCAGAGGGGATCCAGTTCCGCGGCCAACCAGATCCCCCCAGACATCAGCACCAATCCCGCTGCAGCCGATCGGTCCTTTCGCGAGGTTGCGTGGCGCAGCGGGCTGCTTCTGTCGAGGCGATGCGCGTCCGCCGCATACACCGAATCCGACGGCCTCGGCCGCGCCGCCTCCACGACCTGCTGCCGCAGCGCCAGCGGCGCGTACTCCAGCGCCGTCAGCAGCTCCGGCATCTGCTTCCACAGCCGCCTCGCCACGTTCACCGGGCTGCGCTTCTCCCGCATCCACTCGCGCAGGATGGGGCTGGCCGTCTTCCAGATGTCGAGCTCGGGATAGAGCTGCCGACCCAGCCCCTCGATGTTGAACATGGTCTTCTGCAGCAGCAGCAGCTGCGGCTGGATGCGCGCATCGAACCGCCGCAGCGCCTCGAACAGGCGCAGCAGCACCAGCCCGAAGGAGATGTCCTTCAGCGGCTTGTCGAAGATGGGCTCGCAGATGGTGCGGATGGCCGACTCCATCTCCTCGACGCGGATGTCATGCGGCACCCAGCCCGACTCCACGTGCAGCGTGGCCACGCGCCGGTAGTCGCGGTCGAACACGGCCAGGAAGTTCTGCGCCAGGTAGTCCTGGTCGCGCGCATCCAGCGTGCCGACGATGCCGAAGTCCACCGCCGCATAGCGCGGCTCGGCGGGATTGTCGGCGATCACGAAGATGTTGCCGGGGTGCATGTCGGCGTGGAAGAAGTTGTGGCGGAACACCTGCGTGAAGAAGATGGCCACGCCGTTCTCCGACAGCCGCCTGAAGTCCACGCCCAGCTCGCGCAGCCGCTCGATGTCGCCGATGGGCACGCCGTGGATGCGCTCCATCACCATCACGTTGTCGCGGCACAGCTCCCAGTGCACCTCGGGCACGTGCAGGCGCGGATCGCCGGCGAAGTTGCGCTTCAGGTGCGTGGCGTTGGCCGCCTCGCGCATCAGGTCGAGCTCGTCGAGGATGGTCTTCTCGTACTCGCGCACCACCTCGACGGGCCTCAGGCGCGCGGCCTCGGTGGAATACGCGGCGGCCAGGCGCGCCAGCTCGTACAGCACCTCGATGTCGCGCGCGATCTGCTCGCGCATGCCGGGACGCAGGATCTTGACGATGACCTCGCGCCCGTCGGGCAGGGTCGCGGCATGCACCTGCGCGATCGACGCCGCGGCCAGCGGCGTGGTGTCGAAGCTGGCGAACACGGACTGGAGCGGCACGCCGAGCGCTTCCTCGGCGATGCGCCTGGCCACTTCGCCGTCGAACGGCGGCACCTGGTCCTGCAGCAGCACCAGCTCGTCGGCGATGTCCGGTGGCAGCAGGTCGCGCCGCGTGGACAGGGCCTGCCCGAACTTGACGAACACCGGCCCCAGCTCCTGCAGCGCCAGCCGCAGCCGCGCCCCGCGCGAACCCGGGTGGCGGCGCACGAACCAGAGCCAGGGCAGGAAGGCGGCGAAGAATCTCAGCCGGCCGTGGATGCCGGTGCCGCGGGCAAAGTCGACCAGGCCATGCCGCCACAGCGTCTTCTGGATGGCGATCAGACGGGTGAGCACGCGCAGCCTCATGCCGGCCTCCGGATGAGGCTGCGGTCGAGGACGCGGGCGGGGTGCAAGGGCGAGAGGGCGGGGCGGCTCACCGGCCGGGCTCCCGCGCTTCGAGCAGGGCGACGCGCGCGGCCAGCCGGTCCACCCGCTCGCGCAGCGCATCCACTTCCTCGATGAACTGCCGCGCCTCGGCGCGCGGCACCAGCACCTGGCTCTCGTGCGCCAGGTACTCGCCCACGTTCATGGCCTGGGTGTCCAGGGCCTGTCTTCCCCAGTCCAGCGCCTTGCGCAGCAGGGTGGCGGCACCGTGGGCGGGGATGTCGCCGATCACGCGCGACAGACCCTCCTCGATGTCGGGCCGGAGCAACATGGCCAGTTCCTGGAAGCGCTGCCCGACCTCGCCGTCCCCGTTCAGGGCCACGTCGCCGCGCCGGATCACCCCGGCGGGATCCTCGGCGCGCTGCAATGCAAGCAGGGCCAGCGGCGTGCCGGACAGGGTAACGTCGGGCGCCGGCCACGGCGCCCCCGCATCGGTGGCGGGCTCGCCGGGCAGCAGCCGCAGACGCCCGCCCTCGGCCATCAGCGTGATCTCCCACGGGGTGTATTTCGCGACGACGAGCATGCGCCTGCCGTCGAGCTGCGCGAGCAGCGCCTGCGCGCGCGGCGACCCCGCGACCTTCTCGTCCAGCAGGGCCTGGAGTCTCTCGGTCAGCATGGTCAGTACACGTAGCCGCGGTGCACGGCGACGATGCCGCCGGAGAGGTTCTGGTAGCTGCAGTTCTCCAGCCCCGCCTCGCGCATCATCGCCAGCAGCGTCTCCTGGTCCGGGTGCTTCCGGATCGACTCGGCGAGGTAGCGGTAGCTGGCCTCGTCATTGGCCACGAGGCGGCCCATCAGCGGCAGCACCTTGAACGAGTACGCGTCATACAGCGGCTTCAGCGCGGGAATCGCCAGCTGCGAGAATTCCAGCACGATGAGCTGCCCGCCGGGCCTGAGCATGCTCTTCATCGAGCGCAGCGCGGCCATCTTGTCGGTGACATTGCGCAGTCCAAAACCGATGGTCACGCAGTCGAACTGCGCGGGCCTGAACGGCAGGCATTCGGCATTGGCCTGCACCACGCGCGAGTTGGACGCGAAGCCCTCGTCGATCAGCCGGTCGCGGCCGCGGCGGAGCATCTCCGCATTGATGTCGGTGAGCACGACCAGTCCCGAGGGCCCGACCTGCTTCAGCATTCCCACCGACAGGTCGCCGGTGCCGCCGGCCACGTCGAGCGCGCGCTGCCCGGCGCGCAGGTTCGTGCACGACAGCGTGAAGCGCTTCCACAGGCGATGGGCGCCGGCGGACATCAGGTCGTTCATCAGGTCGTACTTCGATGCGACCGAGTCGAAGACCCCGCGCACGCGGCGGGCCTTCTCGGTCCATGCGACCCGCTCGAAGCCGAAATCGGTGGTGTCTGTCTGGTGTGGGTTCATCGGGGGTGGGTCGCTAAATGCTGCCGTGGCAATCGAAATCTAAACGATACGCGGCGTTTCGGCACGGGGGTTGCTTAACAACCAAATCTGTTGCCCAAAAGACTAGCTTTCTGGTCATAGCTGGAGCATCATCGCTCCCGGTCCGGCGCTTGGGGAAAGCCACGGACCAATTGGGGGTCTTGTCAAAGTTCGGCCGGACATGAAGTCCGGCCTTTCTTTTTTGGGCGTCTGCTCGCATCGCGGGCCATTGTGGACAGTCCGCGCCGCGTTTCCTAGACTGCGCGCCCTTCAAACTGCCTGGGAGAAACACGTGGGAAAAGGTGATCGCAGGACCCGCCGCGGCAAGATCTACGCTGGCACTTTCGGCAAGTCGCGTCCGAAGGACCCCAAGCGCGCCAAGGCCAAGGGCGCCAAGCCCGTGACGACCACCACCACGGCCCGTCCCGCCGCCAGGAAGGCCGCGAAGAAGGCGAAATCCTGATTTGGCTGCTCCGGCAGCGACAGACTCCGGCCGCTACAGGATGTAGCGGCTGAGGTCCTCGTCCTTGGCCAGCTCGGTGAGGTGGCGGTCCACGTAGGCCGCATCCACGGTCAGCGTCTCGCCGGGCTTGTCCGCCGCCTCGTAGGAGGCGTCATCCAGCAGCCTCTCCATCACCGTGTGCAGCCGCCGCGCGCCGATGTTCTCGGTGCGTTCGTTGACCTGCCAGGCCACCTCGGCGATGCGCCGCACGCCGTCCTCGGTGAACTCGAGGTTCACGTTCTCGGTACCCAGCAGCGCCTTGTACTGCGCCGTCAGCGAGGCGTCGGGCTCGGTGAGGATGCGCACGAAGTCGTCCGCCGTCAGTGCCTCGAGCTCCACGCGGATGGGCAGGCGGCCCTGCAGCTCCGGGATCAGGTCCGAGGGCTTGGACATGTGGAACGCGCCGGAGGCGATGAACAGGATGTGGTCGGTCTTGATCGATCCGTAGCGGGTCGACACCGTGCAGCCCTCCACCAGCGGCAAGAGGTCGCGCTGCACGCCCTCGCGTGACACGTCCGCGCCGATGGTGTCCTGGCGGCGGGCGATCTTGTCGATCTCGTCGATGAACACGATGCCGTTCTGCTCGGCATTGGCCAGCGCGCGGGCGCGGATCTCCTCCTCGTTGATCAGCTTGCCGGCCTCCTCGTCGAGCAGCACCTTCTTCGCGTCGCGCACCTTCATGCGGCGCGTGCGGGTGCGGCCGGAGCCGAGGTTGCTGAACATCTGCTGCAGCTGCTGCTGCATCTCCTCCATGCCCGGCGGCGCCATGATCTCGATGCCGGCCGGCATCACGGCCACCTCGATCTCGATCTCGCGGTCGTCGAGCGCGCCCTCGCGCAGCATCTTCCTGAAGCGCTGGCGGGTCTCGGCGCCCTGCGGCTGGGCCGGCTCGTCGGTGGAGAAGCCCAGCGCGCGCGGCCTGGGCAGCAGCGCGTCGAGGATGCGCTCCTCGGCGGCATCGGCGGCGCGCTCGTGCACGCGCGCCTTCTCCTCCTCGCGCGTCATCTTCACGGCGACGTCGGCCAGCTCCTTGATGATGGAGTCCACCTCGCGGCCCACGTAGCCCACCTCGGTGAACTTGGTGGCCTCCACCTTCACGAACGGCGCGTTGGCCAGCCTTGCCAGGCGGCGCGCGATCTCGGTCTTGCCGCAGCCGGTGGGGCCGATCATCAGGATGTTCTTGGGCGTGATCTCGTGGCGCAGCGGCTCGGCGATCTGCATGCGCCGCCAGCGGTTGCGCAGCGCGATGGCCACGGCGCGCTTGGCGGCCTGCTGGCCGACGATGTGCTTGTCCAGTTCGGCCACGATCTGGCGCGGCGTGAGATGGACAGCCTGTGGCGCTGCAGGCTGTTGGGCGACGGCAGGCTCGCTCATGACGGCAGCTCCTCGATCGTGAGGTTGTGGTTGGTGTAGATGCAGATGTCGGCGGCGATGCCGAGGCCCTTCTCGACGATCTCGCGCGCCGGCAGCGTGGTGTGTTCAAAGAGCGCCCGCGCGGCGGACTGGGCGAAGGGGCCGCCCGAGCCGATGGCGGCCAGCGGCAGGTCGGGCTCGATCACGTCGCCATTGCCCGAGATCACGTACAGGTGGTCCGGGTCGCCCACCAGCAGCAGCGCCTCCAGGCGCCTGAGGTAGCGGTCCGAGCGCCAGTCCTTGGCCAGCTCGATGGCCGCGCGCGTGAGGTTGCCGAACTTGATCAGCTTGCCCTCGAAGCGCTCGAACAGCGTGAAGGCATCGGCGGTGCCGCCGGCGAAGCCCGCCAGCACCTTGCCGTCGTAGAGCCTGCGCACCTTGCGGGCGTTGCCCTTCATCACGGTGTTGCCCAGCGTGACCTGGCCGTCGCCGCCGAGGGCGATCTTCCCGTCGCGGCGGACCGCGAGGATGGTGGTGCTGTGGGGGTCGAATCTTTCGGTCATGGGGTATCCGGGTGGGGTTTCAGCCGCCGCCACGTCGGCCGCGGCGGGCGCGGGGGTGCGCCTGGTCGTAAATATGGGCCAGGTGCTGGAAATCAAGGTGAGTGTAAATCTGCGTTGTGGCCAGATTGGCGTGCCCCAGCAGCTCCTGGACCCCGCGCAGGTCGTGGCTGGATTCCAGCAGGTGCGAGGCGAAGGAATGCCGGAACAGGTGCGGGTGCAGGTGCACGGGCAGCCCCTGCCGGCGCGCATGGGCCGCCAGGCGCAGCTGCACGGCCCGGGCCCCCAGGCGGCGGCCATTGCGCCCCACGAACAGCGCCGGCTCCTCCGGCGGCGCCAGGGCGTGGCGCTCGGCCAGCCAGCGGCGGATGGCGGCCACGGCCTTGCTGCCCACCGGCACGATGCGCATCTTGTCACCCTTGCCGCGCACGGTGACCAGGCGGTCGGCGAGGTCGATCGAGGTCAGGTTCAGCCCCACCAGCTCCGACAGGCGCAGCCCCGACGAATACAGCAGCTCCATGATGGCCTGGTCGCGGAGGGCGAGCACGGGATCGGACTCTTCCCCGGCGGTGCCGGCCTCGCCATCCCCGGAGTCGAGCACCCGCTGCATCAGGTCCGCATCGATGGTGCGCGGCAGGCGGCGGGGCGCCTTGGGCGCGCGCACCTCGGCGGCCGGGTTGTGCCCCGCCAGTCCCTCGCGCTGCAGGAAGGTGTAGAACGAGCGCACCGCC
>QGUX01000075.1 GCA_003242275.1 Pseudomonadota bacterium
AAGGGCCGTGCACGATGGTCCCAATCAAGGGGCCGCCCGGCGCTTTCCGCCGGCGCCTTCGCCCATCAGCCAGGTCATGCCGAAGGCCACGATCACCGGCACCAGGATGGGCAGCAGCGAGGGCACGATCATCTCCTTGATTGCCGCGCGGGTCAGCAGGTCCACCGCGCGGGAGTAGTCCGGCTTGCCGGTGCCGTCCATGATGCCCTTGATCTCGCGGAACTGGCGGCGCACCTCGGTGACCACCGAGCCGGCGGCGCGGCCCACGGCCTCCATCGCCATGGCGCCGAACAGGTAGGGCACCAGGCCGCCGATGAACAGGCCGATGATCACGGCCGGATCGGACAGCGAGAACTCCTGCAGCTTGCCCGCGGCCTCGAGGTTGTTGGTGTAGTCGGCGAACAGCACCAGCGCGGCCAGGCCGGCCGAGCCGATGGCGTAGCCCTTGGTCACCGCCTTGGTGGTGTTGCCCACCGCGTCCAGCGGGTCGGTGATGTCACGCACCTTCTTGTCCAGGCCCGACATCTCGGCGATGCCGCCGGCGTTGTCGGTGATCGGGCCATAGGCGTCCAGCGCCACGATCATGCCGGTCAGCGACAGCATGGCGGTGGCGGCGATGGCGATGCCGTACAGGCCGCCGAGCTCGAAGGCGCCCCAGATCGCAAGGCACACCGCGATCACCGGCAGCGCGGTCGACTTCATCGACACGCCCAGGCCGGCGATGATGTTGGTGGCATGGCCGGTCTGCGAGGCGCCGGCGACCTTGCGCACCGGCGAGTACTCGGTGGCGGTGTAGTACTCGGTGATCACGATCATCGCCGCGGTCAGGCCGAGGCCGATCAGCGTGCAGCCGAACATCGCGCCGGCGTTCTCCGGGAAGAACTGCTGCGTGATGAACCAGAAGGCCACCGCCGAGATCACGCCCGAGACGATCACGCCCTTGTACAGCGCGTTCATGATCTTGCCGCCCTCGGAGGCGCGCACGAAGAACGTGCCGACGATGGAGGAGACGATGGAGGCCGCGCCGAGGGCCAGCGGGTACAGCACTGCGTTGCCGCCGGTGTCGGCCAGCAGCAGGCCGCCGAGCAGCATGGTGGCCACCAGCGTCACCGCGTAGGTCTCGAACAGGTCGGCCGCCATGCCGGCGCAGTCGCCCACGTTGTCGCCGACGTTGTCGGCGATCACCGCCGGGTTGCGCGGGTCGTCCTCGGGGATGCCGGCCTCGACCTTGCCCACCAGGTCCGCGCCCACGTCGGCGCCCTTGGTGAAGATGCCGCCACCCAGTCGCGCGAAGATCGAGATCAGCGAGCCGCCGAAGGCCAGGCCCACCAGCGCGTGCAGCGCGTGCTCGCGCACCGCGGCGTCATCGCTGTTGCCGCCCAGCGCGAAGTAGTAGGCCGCCACGCCCAGAAGGCCCAGTCCCACCACCAGCATGCCGGTGATGGCGCCGCCCTTGAAGGCCACGCCCAGTGCGGCGTTCAGGCCCACGCTGGCCGCCTGCGCGGTGCGCACGTTGGCGCGCACCGAGATGTTCATGCCGATGTAGCCGGCAAGGCCCGAGAGGATCGCGCCCACCGCGAAGCCGCCCGCCGTGGCCCAGTCCAGCGCCAGGCCCAGCACCACGAACAGCACCACGCCGACGATGGTGATGGTGGAGTACTGGCGGTTCAGGTAGGCCCTTGCCCCGGCCTGCACTGCGGCGGCGATTTCCTGCATGCGCGCATTGCCCGCCGGCAGCTTCAGGATGGACAGCATCGAAACGACGCCGTAGATGACAGCGAGGACCCCCGCCGCGATCGACAGCCACAACCACGTACCGGTCTGCATCGATTCTCCCCTCGTTATCCCTCGTTATTGGAATGAATGCCGTCCGCGGCCGGACGGCATCCTGCCAATATAACCCGCCCGCGAGGTCCGAAGGGAATCGCCGGCCGGGGCTAGTGCCAGCCGGCCTCGCGCACGCGCCGTTCTTCCTCGGGCGTCAATGCATTGCCTGCCTGCCAGCGGGAAATGGCCGCCAGCACCGCCGGAGACAGCGCGGAGGAGGGCTGGCGTGGCGCGTCCGGCAACGGTGGCGCCTGCTCCAGCGAGCGGCCGATGGCTTCGACCAGCCAGGCATCGCGGCTGCGGCAGGCGAGGCCGTCGATGCCGCTGGCGAGGCTGAAGATGCGGCAGTAGCGCCCGTCATTGGCCCTGAAGGACAGCGACACCAGCACGCCATCGTCGGTGGAACCCTCGGCCGAGATGCGCGTGGCCAGCGCCTCGGCCAGCACGCCGGCGGCCGCAAGGCCGTCCGGATGCGGCACCACCGGGTCGGCCGGGGGGTGCGGCAGCTTCCATCCCAGCAGCACCGCCAGCGCCGCGACCACCGCGGTGCCCATCCACCACATCGCGGTGGGCGCACCATGGGAGGCGCGCAGGGCCTGCGGGGAGGAACCGATGTCGTCCGCCAGGGACGCGTGGGCGGGCTCGCCGCCGGCTTCCTCGCCGGCGTGGTTGCGTGCGGCCAGGTCCGCCGCGGCGTCGGGCACCACGGCCAGCTTGCGCTTGAGCGCGCGCTGGCGCGCCACCCGTTCAGCCAATGCCAGGTCCTGCTGGACCTGCGCCGTGAACTGTGCGGCGGCGGCGGGTTCGAGCACGCCGTCGACGAAGGCGCGCACCTCGCCGTCGCTCCATGTCCTGCCGGTCGTCATCAGATCTCGAAAGTCGTCCTGAGCTTCTTCTTCACGGGCCTGCCGCGGATGCGCACGTAGTCGGGCAGTCCGTTGCGGTAGGGAGGATAGTCCTCGCCCGCGATCAGCGGCGCAAGATATCGCCGGCATGCGGCCGTGATGCCGAAGCCGTCGGGGGTGATGAACTCCCGCGGCACCTTCTTCTCCACGTTGGCCACGTCGGCGAGCTTCACCGGCTCGATCTTCCAGCGATAGGGTCGCGATGATTTCCTGATGATCGCGGGCATCACCGCGTGCATGCCCTTCACCGCGAACTCGACCGCCGCCCGGCCCACCGCATACGCCTGCTCCACGTCGGTCTTCGAGGCGATGTGGCGCGCGGCGCGCTGCAGGTAGTCGGCCACGGCCCAGTGGTACTTGTAACCCAGCTTCTCCTTCACCAGGTTCGCGATCACCGGGCCCACCCCGCCGAGCTGCGCGTGGCCAAAGGCATCGCGCGTGCCGGCCTCGGCGAGGAACTTTCCTTCCGCGTTCTTCACGCCCTCGGACACCACGATCACGCAGTAGCCGTTCTCCTGCACGCTGTCCTTCACCCTGGCGAGGAAGGCTTCCTCGTCGAAGGTGATCTCGGGGAACAGGATCACCTGCGGCGCATCGCCCGGCTTCTCGCCGGCCAGTCCCCCGGCCGCGGCGATCCATCCGGCGTGCCGGCCCATCACCTCGAGCACGAACACCTTGGTCGAGGTGCGCGCCATCGAGGCCACGTCGAGCGCGGCCTCGCGCGTGGAGATGGCGATGTACTTGGCCACCGAGCCGAAGCCCGGGCAGCAGTCGGTCAGCGGCAGGTCGTTGTCGACGGTCTTCGGGATGCCCACGCAGGTGACCGGATAGCCCATGGCCTCGCCGATCTGCGACACCTTCAGCGCGGTGTCCATCGAGTCGTTGCCGCCGTTGTAGAAGAAGTAGCCGATGTCGTGGGCGCGGAACACCTCGATGAGGCGTTCGTACTCGGCGCGGTTCTGCTCCAGGCCCTTCAGCTTGAAACGGGCCGAGCCGAAGGCGCCGCCGGGCGTATGGCGCAGGCCCTTGAGCGTGGCCGGGGATTCCCGGCTGATGTCGATCAGGTCCTCGGTGAGCCCGCCGATGATGCCGTCACGGCCGGCAAGGACCTTGCCGATGTGGCGCCGGTGCCGGCGGGCGGCTTCGATGACCCCGGCTGCCGAGGCATTGATCACCGCCGTGACGCCGCCGGACTGGGCATAGAACGCATTGCGGGGACGAATGGCTGCCTTGCGCATGGAAATGCTCCACTGGAGGGGTCGGTTTGACCGCAGGAAAGCGTATCGGTACTGTGCCTCGACCTTCAACGACGACAACAGCCTCATGCGCATCGTTCTCCTGGGAGCCCCGGGCTCCGGCAAAGGCACGCAATCCCAGCGCCTCGTGCAGCGCTTCGGCATCCCGCAGATTTCCACCGGCGACCTGCTGCGCTCGGCCGTGGCGCGCGGCACCGAACTGGGGCGCCTGGCCAAGGCGGCGATGGAGGCCGGCAAGCTGGTGGACGACTCCCTGGTGCTGGGCCTGATCCAGGAGCGGCTGGCCGAGCCCGACGTGGCGCGCGGCTTCATCCTCGACGGCTTCCCGCGCAACATCGCCCAGGCCGAGGCGCTGGACCGCCTGCTGTCGGAACTGGGCAAGCCGCTCACCGCCGTGGTGCAGATGGAGGTGCCCTACGCCGAGCTGACGCGCCGCATCGCCGGCCGCCGCAGCTGCCAGAGCTGCGGGCGCGTGTTCAACATCTATTCCATGCCCATCGGCGCCGCGCTGGTGTGCCCGAGCTGCCCCGGCAATCCGCCGCTGTACCAGCGTCCGGATGACAACGAGGCCACCGTGGTCGAGCGCCTGAAGGTGTACGAGCAGCAGACGCGGCCGCTGGTGGACTACTACGGCAGCAAGGGCCTGCTGCAGAGCATCGACGCGCAGGGCAACGTGGATGACATCACCGAGCTGCTGGTCGGCGTACTGACCTCGCCGGCGGGCCGGCAGGCCCAGGCCGTGGCGGCCGGTGCCCGGGCGGGTGCGAAGGCCGGGCCCGGGGCTGCCGCGAAGAAGGTGGGAGCCAGGGCCCCCGCCAGGTCCGGGACCAGGGCGAAGGCGAAGTCCAGGGCCAGGACAAAGGCAACGTCGAAGGCCAGGGCGAAGCCGAAGGCCAAGGCGAAGCCGAAGGCGACCAGCACCCGGTCCGGCATGGCAAGGGCCAAGGCGAAGAAGAAGGCTTCCGTCCGCAGGCCGGCCGCCGCGAAGCGCCGCGCCAACGCAGCCGGCCGCGGCGCGCGCTCGCGCAGCACCGTGCGCGCGAAGTCGAAGGCCTGGACGAAACCCCGCGCCGGCAAGGCGGCCACGCGCCGCACGCGCGTGGTGAAGAAGACCCGGCGCGCCAGGCCGGCACGCGGGAAGTAGGCGGCACCTGCCGGCGCTCACAGCGCCGCCAGCAGTTCCTCTCCCAGCACTGCGCGCCGCCAGCCCGCCAGCGGCGCGAGGTCGCCGCGGCGCGCGATGGCCTCGAGGTCGCGCCGCGTGGCGAGGACCTCGCTGGCCATCTCCAGCTCACCCGCGCGCTTCTGCACGATGGCGGCGAGGCGCTTCACCCGCGCCTGCACCACGGGATCCGGCCGCGGACGGGCCGGCGGTGGCGGCAGTTCGGCGGGCAGCCCGGCCGCCTGCACCAGTCCGAGGATGGCCCGGCCGCTGCGCTCGACGAAGCCCGGCGTGAGCTCGGGCATGCGCGCCAGTTCCACCGCGCTGCGCGGCGGATCCAGCACCAGCGCGCGCAGCGCGGCATCGTCGAGGATCCAGCTGCGTGGCCGGTCCTTCTCGATGGCGCGCCGCTCGCGCCACTCCGCCAGCGCCTTGAGCAGCCGCTGGCGGTGCGGGTCCAGCTCGCCGCCGAAGCGCAGCCGCTCGTGCGCATTCTCCGGATCGACGAACAGCTTGCCGGCGTCCGCCAGCCCGGCCAGTTCCTCCTCGAGCCAGCCGAGCCGTCCCAGCCGGTCGAGCCGCTCCAGCAGTTCCTCGCGCAGCGGCGCGAGGTGGGCCACGTCCTCGATGGCGTAGTGGATCTGCGCCGCCGACAGCGGCCTGCGCGACCAGTCGGTGCGCGTCTGCCCCTTCTCCACCTGCACGCCGAGCACCTTCTGCACCAGCTCGCCGTAGCCGACCTGCGCCGGGAAGCCGGCCAGCGCCGCGGCCACCTGCGTGTCGAACACGGGCGAGAGCGGGCCGAAGGCGGGCCACAGCACTTCGAGGTCCTGCCGCGCGGCGTGCAGGATCTTCGGCGCGCCCGCGGTGAGCGGCGCGCGCAGCGGCGCGAGCTCGACGTCGGCCAGCGGATCCACGCACAGCGCGTCGCCGGGCAGCGCGAACTGCAGCAGGCACAGCTGCGCGCGATAGGTGCGCTCGCGCATGAACTCGGTATCCAGCGCGATCCAGGGCGCCTCGGCGAGCCGCAAGCCCAGTTCATCCACGGCGGACTGGTCGGAGAGGGGAGCAGTGGTCATGTAGAATCCGAAGCTTACTTGATCCGCCGGACCTGCCGAGCTTGAACGAACCGTCCCGCTCCCTCATCGCCCAGGCCATCGAGACCGCCATCGGCATCCTGCGCCTGCGCAAGGGACCGGAGGACATGCCCGCATCCCGCGGCCTGCTGCTGGCGGCCATCGCCGGCATGGTGGTGCTGCGCGCCGTGCAGTACGCGATTCCCTCCCCCGGGGAGCCCGAGGTCGATCCGGTGGTGCTGATCGCGCTGGAGATCGGCATGCTGATGGGCTGCTGGATGGTGGCGCTGCGCCTGGCGGGCCATCCGGCGCGCTTCCTGCAGACCGCGACCTCGCTGTTCGGCTGCCAGATCGTGATGGCGCCGGTGCTGGTCGCCACCCGCGGGATGCTGGTCGCCTACTACGACACCGACAGCCCGATGAGCCTGCTGGCGACCTGGCTGTCCTTCGTGGTGGCCGTGTGGCTGTTCGTCGCCACCGTGCGCATCCTGCGCTCGGCCACCGAGTGGCCGCTGTTCGCGACCATCCTGCTGGCCTTCGCCATCGAGGCGCTGGTGGCCTTCGTGATCCTCACGCAGTATCCATCCCTGTCGACGGCGGCCACGCCGGCCTGAGCGAGTCCCGATGCACGTCCACATCCTCGGCATCTGCGGCACCTTCATGGGCGGCATCGCCGCGATCGCGCGCGCCGCCGGCCACAAGGTCACCGGCTCGGACCAGAACGTCTACCCGCCCATGAGCACGCAGCTGGCCGCGCTGGGCATCGACATCGTGCAGGGCTACGGGGCGGAGCAGCTCGACCCCGCGCCCGACGTGGTGGTGGTGGGCAACGTGATGTCGCGCGGCAAGCCGGTGGTCGAGGCGCTGCTCTCGCGCCGCATTCCCTATGCCTCCGGGCCCGAATGGCTCGCGCGCGCGGTGCTCCGCGACCGCCACGTGCTGGCCGTGGCCGGCACGCATGGCAAGACCACCACCACCAGCATGCTGGCGCACATCCTCGATCATGCCGGGCTCGACCCGGGTTTCCTGGTCGGTGGCGTGCCGGGCAACTTCGACGTCAGCGCGCGGCTGGGCTCATCGCCCTTCTTCGTGATCGAGGCCGACGAATACGACACGGCCTTCTTCGACAAGCGCGCCAAGTTCGTGCACTACCACCCGCGCACGCTGGTGCTGAACAACCTCGAGTTCGACCACGCCGACATCTATCCGGACCTCGAGGCCATCAAGCGCCAGTTCAGCCACCTGCTGCGCATCGTGCCCGGCGACGGGCTGGTGGTGCACAACGCCGCCGACGCCAACCTCGACGACGTGATCGCGCGCGGCTGCTGGACGCCGCGCGAGGGCTTCGCGCGCGATGGCGCCGCCGGCGCGCGCTGGAGCGCGCGCCTCACCGGCGCCGACCATTCGCGCTTCGAGGTGTTGCTGGATGGCGTCACCCAGGGCGCCGTGGACTGGGGCCTGCTGGGCGCGCACAACGTCGACAACGCGCTGGCCGCCATCGCCGCCGCGCGGCACGCCGGGGTGCCGGTGGCCGCGGCCATCGAGGCCCTGGGGCGCTTCCGCGGCGTGCGGCGGCGCATGGAGCTGGTGGGCGAGGTCGCCGGCATCCGCATCTACGACGACTTCGCCCACCATCCCACCGCGATCGCCACGACCATCGAGGGCCTGAGGCGTAACATCGGGCAGGCGCGACTGGTCGCGGTGCTGGAGGCACGCTCGAACACCATGCGCATGGGCGTCCACAAGGACACGCTGGCGGGCTCGCTCACGGGCGCCGACGCGGTGTACCTGTTCGCCCCGCCCGACCTGGGCTGGGACGCGGGCGCGGTCGCGCGCCGGCTCGGCGCGCATGCGGCCACCGAGCCCACCATCGATGCGCTGCTGGCGCGACTTTCGAAGGAGCTCGTCGCCGGCGACCACGTGCTGGTGATGAGCAACGGCGGCTTCGGCGGCATCCACCAGAAGCTGCTGGCGGAGCTCAAGGCGCGAAGATGAAGGCGGACGCACGCATTGCGCTGTTCCCGCTGCGCACCGTGCTGTTCCCGCAGGGCCTGCTGCCGCTGCGCATCTTCGAGACCCGCTACCTCGACATGATCCGCCGCGTGATGCGCGAGGATTCGGGCTTCGGCGTGGTGCTGATCCTCGATGGCGCGGAGATCGGGCGCGTGGGCGAGGTGGCCCACGTGGGCACCTTCGCGCGCGTGGCCGATTTCGGGCGGCTGCCCGACGGGCTGCTGAAGATCGTGGCGCGCGGCGAGCGGCGCTTCCGCATCGTGGGCCGCGACATGCAGCCCGACGGACTGCACCTGGCCGACGTGCAGTGGCTGGACGACACGCCCGAGCCCCTGCACCACGGCGAATTCGCCGACCTCGCCGCCACGCTGGAGCGCGCGCTGGCCGAGCTGGGCGAGGAGTACCCGGCCGGTCCCTGCCGCAAGGACGATGCGCTGTGGCTGGCCGGCCAGCTCGGACAGTTACTGCCTGTGCCAGCGGCCGTGCGGCAGAAGATCCTCGAGGTGGACGGCGCGCGCGAGCGCCTCAGGCGCATCCAGCAACTGCGCACCTGAGAAGCCGGCCGGTCAGGGCGTGTAGCCCTGCAGCCATTTCAGCTCGGTGTCGATGCGCCCGTCGGCGTGCAGGGTCAGTGTGCGCCAGGCCGGCGGCCGCACGTCGATCGCGAAATCGTCGCTGAGCGGCTTGAACTGCGAGCAGGTCGAGGGCGTGGCGATCAGCGGCAGGCCATCCACCAGCATCTCGCGCGCCTGGTGCACGTGCCCGAACACCACGCCGCGCACGTTGCGGTGGCGTCCCAGCACCGCCAGGAATTCCCCGCCGTTCGCAAGTCCCACCTGGTCCAGCCAGCGGCTCTCCAGCGGCACCGGGTGGTGATGCAGGCACACCAGCGCATACCGCTCCCCGGCGGTGGCCAGCGCCGACTCCAGCGCCGCAAGCTGCGCGGCGTCGAGCCGCCCGTGGGTCTCGCCGGGGATGGTGCTGTCGAGCAGCACGATGCGCCATGCACCGGCATCGTGCACGCCGCCGAGCTGGAACGGCGGCCCGGCCAGCGCCGAGCGCATCGCGGGCACGTCGTCGTGGTTGCCGGGGACGCACAGCACCGGGCGGCCCAGCGCCGCGAACTCGCGGCGGAAATGCACGTAGCCGGCCGGGTCGTCCTGCACCAGGTCGCCGGTGGCCAGGATGGCGTCGGCGGTTTCGATGTCCGGCCGCGCCGCCGCCAGCGTCGCGCGCAGCGCCGGCAGCGTGGGCACGCCGCGCAGGGCGCGCGTTTCCTCCCCGAACAGATGCGGGTCCGTGAACTGGACCAGCCGCAGGGATTTCGTCAAGTCTTTCAGTCGCTTGGGGCCGACAGTCACCGCTTCATCCGCATTCACCCGGGTACTTTACGGGCGCCGGGCTGACCGGAAAGTGAACGCGATCGCCTCCCGATTTGCGGCGCGGGGCGCCGCATTGGAAAATGCGCGACTCTTCACAACCCCCTTTTTACGGATTCCACGCTGCTTTGAGCACTCCCAGCCGTCGCGATCTCGCCAATGCCATCCGGGCGCTGTCCATGGATGCCGTCCAACAGGCCAACTCCGGTCACCCGGGCGCCCCGATGGGCATGGCGGACATCGCCGAGGTGCTCTGGCGCGATCACCTGAAGCACAACCCCGCCGACCCGAAGTGGGTGGACCGCGATCGTTTCGTGCTGTCGAACGGTCATGGTTCGATGCTGTTGTATTCGGTCCTGCACCTGACCGGCTATCCGTTGTCGATCGACGACATCAGGCGTTTCCGCCAGCTCGGTTCGCATACCGCAGGGCATCCCGAGCACGATCCGGCGCTGGGCATCGAGACCACCACCGGCCCGCTGGGGCAGGGCCTGGCCAATGCCGTGGGCATGGCGCTGGCCGAGCGCATGCTGGCCGCGCAGTTCAACCGCCCCGGCCACGAGATCGTCGACCACCGCACCTGGGTGTTCGCCGGCGACGGCTGCCTGATGGAGGGTATCTCGCACGAGGCCTGCTCGCTGGCCGGCACGCTCAGGCTCGGCAAGCTGGTGGTGTTCTGGGACGACAACGGCATCTCCATCGACGGCGACGTGAAGGGCTGGTGGGCCGAGGACGTGCCCGGCCGCTTCGAGGCCTATGGCTGGAAGGTGATCCGCGACGTCGACGGGCATGATTCCGCCGCGGTCGCCGCCGCCATCGAGGAGGCCAGGCGCTCCACCGACCGCCCGGTGCTGATCTGCTGCCGCACCGTGATCGGCTGGGGTTCGCCGAACAAGGCCGGTACCAAGAACACGCACGGCGAGCCGCTGGGCGCCGACGAAGTGGCCGCCACGCGCGCCAGGCTGGGCTGGAGCGCGCCGCCGTTCCAGATCCCCGAACCCATCCGCAGCGCCTGGGACCAGCGCGCGCGCGGCGCCGCCCTGCAGCAGGACTGGAACGCGCGCTTCGCCGCCTACGCGCAGGCCTTCCCCGACCTGGCGCAGGAGTTCACGCGCCGCATGGAGGGCCGCCTGCCGGCGGACTTCGACGCCATCGCCGCCGAGGCGCTCGAGGCCGCGCAGGCGGTGGACAAGCCGCAGGCCACGCGCCAGTCCTCGCAGCTCGCGCTCAATGCCATCGGCCCGCACCTTCCGGAGCTGGTGGGTGGTTCGGCCGACCTGACCGGCTCGAACAACACCAACCGCAAGGACACCAGGCCGGTGACGCCGGGGGATTTCTCCGGCAACTACATCTACCACGGCGTGCGCGAGTTCGGCATGACCGCGGTGATGAACGGCATGTCGCTGCACGGCGGCTTCCGTCCCTACGGCGGCACCTTCCTGGTGTTCAGCGACTACGCGCGCAATGCCGTGCGCATGGCCGCGCTGATGCGCCAGGGCGTGGTGCTGGTGTACACGCACGACTCCATCGGCCTGGGCGAGGACGGCCCCACGCACCAGCCCATCGAGCACCTGGCCTCGCTGCGCGCCATGCCCAACCTGTCGACCTGGCGCCCGGCCGACGCGGTGGAGACCGCGGTGGCGTGGACGGCCGCCTTGCGCCGCCACGACGGTCCCACGGCGCTGGTGCTGACCCGCCAGGCCCTGCCGCAGCAGCTGCGCACGGCCGGGCAGGTCGCGGCCATCGCCCGTGGCGGGTACGTATTGATCGAACCGGCCCGCAGCCCCCAAGCTATCGTGATTGCCACCGGTTCCGAGGGCGCCATCGCCGCCGCGGCGGGGAAAGCGCTCCAAGGAGCCCGTCGCCACGTGCGGCTGGTGTCCATGCCCAGCACCGACGTGTTCGAGCGGCAGGACGCGGCTTACCGCGAGTCGGTGCTGCCCTCGTCCGTGACGCGCCGCGTCGCCGTCGAGGCCGGCGCGACGCTGCCGTGGTTCAGGTACGTGGGCCTGTCGGGCCGCGTGATCGGCATCGACAGCTTCGGCGCCTCGGGCAAGGCCGCCGACCTGTTCCGCCACTTCGGGCTCACCGGCGAGCACGTGCGGCAGGCGGTGGAAGAGATTCTCAATCAGAGCTGACTGAAGACGAAGGAAGGACAGCCATGGCGATCAAGGTAGGCATCAACGGTTACGGGCGCATCGGCCGCAACATCCTGCGCGCCCTGTACGAGAGCAAGCGCACCAGCGAGATCCAGATCGTGGCGGTCAACGACCTGGGCGATGCGAAGACCAACGCGCACCTGACCCAGTACGATTCCGCCCATGGCCGCTTTCCCGGCGAGGTGAGCGCCGACGGCGACGCCATCGTGGTCAACGGCGACCGCATCAAGGTGTTCGCCGAGCGCGACCCGGCGAAGCTCCCCTGGTCCTCGGTGGGCGCCGACATCGTGTTCGAGTGCACCGGCCTGTTCACCAGCAAGGCCAAGGCCTCCGCGCACCTCACCGGCGGCGCGAAGAAGGTGCTGATCTCGGCCCCCGGCGACAAGGACGTGGACGCCACGGTGGTCTACGGCGTCAACCATGACACGCTGACGCAGGCCATGACGGTGGTGTCGAACGCCTCCTGCACCACCAACTGCCTGGCGCCGCTGGCCAAGGTGCTGCACGATGCCATCGGCATCGAGTCGGGCCTGATGACCACCATCCACGCCTACACCAACGACCAGGTGCTGACGGACGTGTTCCACAAGGACATCCGCCGCGCCCGCTCGGCCACGCAGTCGATGATCCCGACCAAGACCGGCGCCGCCGCGGCCGTGGGCCTGGTGCTGCCGGAGCTCAAGGGCAAGCTCGACGGCTTCGCCATCCGCGTGCCCACCATCAACGTGTCCATCGTCGACCTGACCTTCAGGCCGAAGCGCGCCACCACGGTGGAAGAGGTGAACAAGGTGGTGAAGGCCGCCGCGGAGGGCGCGCTCAAGGGCGTGCTGAACTACACCGAGGCGCCGCTGGTGTCGATCGACTACAACCACGACCCGGCCTCGTCCACCTACGACGCCACGCTGACCAAGATCATCGACGGCGGGCTGGTGAAGGTGTGCTCGTGGTACGACAACGAGTGGGGTTTCTCCAACCGCATGCTCGACGTGGCACTGGCCTGGAGCCGCGCGAAGTAGCGCGGGGCCAGCCATGAAAGTGCTCAAGATGAGCGAGCTGCCGCTGGCCGGCAAGCGCGTGCTGATCCGCGAGGACCTGAACGTGCCCGTGGCCGACGGCGTCGTGTCCAGCGACGCGCGCATCCGCGCCGCGCTGCCCACCATCCAGGCCGCGCTCGACCAGAACGCGCGCGTGATCATCATGTCGCACCTGGGCCGGCCGGAGGAGGGTCGGTTCGACCCCGCGCTGTCGCTGGTGCCGGTGGCCAAGCGGCTCTCCGAGCTGCTGGGCCGCAACGTGCCGGTGGTGCGCGAGTGGCTGGACGGCGTGCAGGTGCAGCCTGGCCAGGCGGTGATGTGCGAGAACGTGCGCTTCAACAAGGGCGAGAAGAAGGATGACGAGCAGCTCGCCCGCCGCATGGCCGCGCTGTGCGACATCTTCGTGATGGACGCCTTCGGCACCGCCCACCGCGCCGAGGCCTCCACGCACGGCGTGGCGCGCTTCGCGCCGGTGGCCTGCGCCGGCCCGCTGCTGGTGTCCGAGCTCGAGGCGCTGGAGCGGGCGCTGGAGAAGCCGCAGCGGCCCATGGTGGCCATCGTGGCCGGTTCCAAGGTCAGCACCAAGCTCACCATCCTCGAGGCGCTGCTGGAGAAGGTCGACCGCCTGATCGTCGGCGGCG
>QGUX01000308.1 GCA_003242275.1 Pseudomonadota bacterium
GGAGCCGGCATCCAGCTCCTTCACGTTGATGTTCAGGTTGTCGCGCTCGGTGGTCACCTTGTAGGTGGTGCCGGCGCGCACGTTGGTCTCACCCTCGGAGGTGAACGACTTGCCGTTGCGGCTCAGGATCACCGGCGGGCCCGAGGGCGCCGGCGTGCCCCTGATGCGGCCGCCACCCGGCGCGATCTGGAAGGACACCTGCTGGGCCGTCGGGCCGCCGCGCGGCGGACCGCCCGCGCCACCCGGACCCGCGCCAGGACCACCGGCCCGGGGTGCGCCACCGCCGGGACCGCCCGCCCTGGGCGCGCCGCCGGGGCCACCGGCACCCGGTCCACCGCCGCGGCCGCCACCGAAGCCGCCGAAGCCGACCGGGCCGCCGCCGCCGCCGACGTTCATGCGGCCGACGTCACCCTTGCACACATAGGCGTTCCAGCTCTTGCGCAACTCGCACTGGTCGTCCGGGTCGATGCCGGTGATGTTGATCACGTACGAGTTCTTCACGCCGGTGACCGAGCCGTCACGGTCGTTGAACACCGAGGTCTTGTAGACGGTGTTGCCGTAATCGTCGTTGCTCCACTTGTTCTCGATCGGCGGGAAGTACACCGGCTTGGCATTCACGAACTTCGCGCCCTTGACGTAGTTGTGCGTGCTCATGCCGAAGCTGGTGAACAGCAGGTAGGAGATCGCGCCGGTCTTGCGGACCGCGTTGTCCTGGTAGTTCACGAAGGTGGTGTTCTCCACCTTGTGGAACATGTCGTAGTACTCGTAGCCGCGGACCGGGAAGTCCGGAAGCTGCGGGAAGGGCAGGCTGCGGCCCAGCTTCTTCTCCTCGGGGGTCACCGGGTTGCCCACGTTCTCGCTCTCGCCCACGAACAGCGAGTCGGTCACCAGCGAGGTGTACTCCGAGCGCCACAGGTTGCCCGAGGCCTGGGTGAAGCCGATGCCGTTGTCGGCCATCTTCAGGCCCTTCCACACGCGCATCTCGCCGCGGGCCCAGATGCCGCTGTTCCTGTTCTTGTAGCCGGTGAAGTCCTCGACCACGGACTCGACGATGCGGCTGTTGGTGTCGGCGGGGTTCTCGTAGGAGATGTAGCCGCCCACGGCGAAGCGGCCGTCCGGCCGCGGCGCGCGGTCACCCATGAAGCCGTCGAAGTTCGAGTGCGCCACGTTGCCGCGGAACTCGCGGATCTTGATGCGGCGCGGCCAGGTGTTGCGGCTGATCTCCGTGCCCTCGAACTGGCCCATGGGGTGCTCGGGGATGGCGAACCAGAAGCCGGTGGAATCCGAGCCCGCCGCCACGTTGCCGATGTAGATGTTGTCCGGATGGGTGATCCAGAACGAGGACACCGTGTTGTCCGAGGGGATCAGCACGTCCGGGGACTCCTGGCCCCGGGTCTCGAAATTGAGCTTGGTCTCGGTGGCCCCGAACGGCGCGAGGTTGGTCGGGTCGCAGGGCTTGACCGGGTGGCACTTGGTCTGGATGGCCACGTTGCGGATGAACCGGTTGCCGGTCTCGATGCCGTCCTCCAGGAAGAAGCAGTGGCCCACGTTGTTGTAGGTCACGTTGTTCTCGATCAGGAGGTTGTCCGTGCCGTGCACGGTGACGCAGCGGTTCCAGGTGTCGTGGATGGCCGAGTTCTTGATGTACTGGCCGGTGGCGTCACCCACGAGGTGCCAGTGGATGGGATAGCGCGCCAGCGTCAGGTGCTGCCCCATGCGCTGCAGCTCCACGCCCGAGATGTACATCTTCGACGAGGGCATGGCCATGATGTGGCCGCCGAACAGCGACTGCTCGGCATCGTCCGAGGCGCGGATCTTGATGTTGCGCGTCAGCAGGCCCACCTCGCCGCGCTGGTCGACGCCGAAGGTGATCTTGCCGAAGTGCATGTACTGCAGGGGCCGGTCCAGCGTGATGCGGTTGCCGCTGATGGCGGTGATCTTCCGCTTCTCGGCCTGGCGCGGTTCGTAGTCGGTGGAGGCCAGGATGATCTCGTCGCCCACCTGCCACTGGGAGGCATCCAGCACCTCGATCTGCGTGGCGCCCCGGTTGGCGGTCTTCGCCAGCTTGGTCCAGGCATTGGTGCGGTTGCCGTGCAGGTTCAGCGTGCCGCCGGAGATCATGATGCCGCGGTCGCCCATGCCGGCCATGATGTCCTCGCCCTTCACGTTGTCGGTGAAGGTGATGGTGGCCTTGCGGGTGTGCGGGCGGTCCGCGGTGCCGATCTGCAGCTCGCCGTGCAGCATGATCCACTCGGTGGTCAGCTCCAGGTCGGCGTCGTCGGAGAACACCAGCTTGCCGTCGATGGACAGGCCATTGAGCGGCGGGGGACTGACGTCGAGGACGACGGTCTTGTCCCTCGAGATGACCACCTTGTCGCCCTCGACCGGAACCTTGCGGTTGGGCCAGGTGGCGGGATCCGACCAGCGCATGGCCGATCCGGAATCCTGGGCCTGCGCGACGGCGCACATCCCGCCGAGCAGGAAGGCGGGCACCAGCGACGCGAGCAGGGCAGAGCGATGAAGAGTGCGCATTGGCAACGTCCCCCGACTGGAAAAAAGAGTCCCTGTTGTTTGCGGCGGAGGATAGCGCGATTGCGCGCAGGGGGCTCGTCCGGCGGGCGAGGCCCGCCCGGATTGCGAAAAGGGAACCCCGTCCCCAAAAGAAAAGGCCCCCGGCCTTGCGACCGGGGGCCCGTGTCCACGGTGCCTTACTTGCGGCTGACCTGGATGCTGGCCGCGCCGGCGCCGAGGCCGCCGGGACCCTGCCCGGAACCGCCCGGCGACACCACCTTCACCCACAGCGCGTCCTTGGCCTTGTAGTACGAGGTGGCCGAGGCCTTGCGCAGCGCGTCGAGGCTGCCCACCTCGGTGCCCGAGGCCGCCTTGGTGAAGCCCGGGATCTCCAGGATCACGTAGCCGCCGGCCTCGAGCTGGCCGATGCTGACGTTCAGCTCGTCGCGCTCGGTGGTCACCTTCAGCTCGGCGCCGGAGATGATCGAGGTCTCGCCATTGACCTCGAACTCCTTGCCCTTGCGGCTGATCACCACCGGCGGCTGCGGCGGGCCACCCGCGCCGCGGGCGCCCGGACCGCCGAAGCCGCCGCCCGGCGCACCCCGGCCGGGACCGCCCGCACCCGGCGCCGCGCCGGGGCCCGCATTGGGAC
>QGUX01000309.1 GCA_003242275.1 Pseudomonadota bacterium
GGAGGGGGATGTCCCCGAAGGGCCACGCGGTGGCCCCGGGCACGCCCCACAGCGCCCCCCCGCGCGCGGGGCGCGCGGCGGCCGGATCGATCGATGCGGGCGGCGCGTACTCCTGCACGTACAGCCAGCGCCGGCCCTCGTCCGGGCCCGCGCCGGTGTACAGGTCGACGGCCAGCGCGTACTCGGGCATGTCGGCGTCGTACATCCGCCAGCAGGTGACGCCCTCGCGCCGCGCGCGGCGGCCCAGGCGCACGAGGTTCTTCTTCAGGCGGTTGGCGAACATGCGCGCACCCGGGGACTGGGCGATGGAGGCGTCGTCGATGACGATACCGGGCCGGGCCTCGCGCCGCGCCCGGCGCTGGCCCGGCGCGAAGCGCAGCAGCCGGCACTGGATCGGGCCGTTGAACACGGTGTGCACGCGCGAGGCCTCCACGCCGATGAGCTGGCCGAGCGCCGGCTCGCCGGTGAGCACCACCGCATGCCAGGCAGCGAACGGACCCCGCAGTGCCTCGCCGATGGCGCGATGCGCCGCGGCCGCCTCCTCGCCGCCGCCGATGCGCTCGCCGTAGGGCGGATTCACGCACAGCAGGCCCGGCGGCGCCTCCGCCGCGGGCGGCGCCAGCGCCGCGATGTCGCAACGTTCGAAGGTCACCGCATCGGCGATGCCGGCACGCCGGGCATTGGCCTGGGCCGTGGCGATGGCGGCCCGGTTGCGGTCGGCACCGCGCACGCTGACCTCCAGCTTCCTCGCCCGCGCGCGCGCCGCTTCCACCACTTCGTCCCACAGCTTCGCGTCATGGCCGCGCCAGCCGGTGAAGCCCCACCACTGGCGCAGCAACCCGGGTGCGATGCCCGCCGCCATCCACGCCGCCTCGATCACGAAGGTGCCCGAGCCGCACATCGGATCGAGGAAGCCGCCACCGGCCGCGGCGATGGCCGGCCAGCCGGCGCGCACCAGGATGCCCGCGGCCAGGTTCTCCCGCAGCGGCGCCTCGCCGCCCTGCAGCCGGTAGCCCCGCCGGCTCAGCGACTCGCCCGCCAGGTCGATGCACAGCGCCACCTCGCCGCGCGCGGCATGCGCCTGCACGGTCAGATCCGGCCGCCGCGTGTCGATGGAAGGACGCTGGCGCGTGAATTCGCGCAGCTGGTCGACGATGGCGTCCTTGACCTTCAGCGCACCGAAGTGGGTGTTGGCGATGGCCGGGTGCCGGCCGGAGAAACCACAGGCCAGCGTGCCGCGCGCGTCCAGGTGCTCGCGCCAGTCGATGCTGCGCACGAAGTCGTAGAGCTGCTGCGCGTCGTGCACGCGGGCGCGCGCGAGCTGCAGCAGCACGCGGCTGGCCAGCCGCGACTCGAGCAGCACCCGGTAGCCCGTGGCCAGCGGGCCCTCGAAGCTCACCCCGCCGGCGGCCTCGCGCACGCTGCCACCGCCCAGCGCGGTGATCTCGGCGGCCAGCAGGTCGGCGAACCCGCGCGGCACCGTGGCGACGAAGGTCAGCGCGGTCACGACGCGCGCGTCACGTCAGGTCGATCCAGGTGGTCTTCAGCTCGGTGAACTTGTCGAAGGCATGCAGCGACTTGTCGCGGCCGATGCCCGACTGGCGGAAGCCGCCGAACGGCACGGTGATGTCGTCGGCGTCGTAGCAGTTCACGTAGACCACACCGGCGCGGATGGCGCGCGCCATGCGGTGCGCCGTGCCCAGGTCGCGGGTCCACACCGCCGCGGCCAGGCCGTAGGTGCTGTCGTTGGCGATGCGCACCGCTTCTTCCTCGTCGCGGAAGGTGGTCACGGCCAGCACCGGCCCGAAGATCTCCTCGCGCGCGATGCGCATGCCGGGCGTGACGCCCTCGAACAGCGTGGGCTCGACGTAGTAGCCGCCCGTGTCCTTCCGCACCTGCGAGCCGCCGAAGGCCAGCCGCGCGCCCTCGGCGCGCCCGGCCTCGATGTAGCCCAGCACGCGCGCAAGCTGCTGCGCGTCGACGATGGCGCCGAGCTTCGTGGCCGGATCCAGCGGATCCCCGGGCGCCATCTCGCGCGCCACCTCGGCGATCTTCGCCAGCATGGCGTCCTTCAGGCGCTCGTGCACCAGCAGGCGCGAGCCGGCCGAGCACATCTCGCCCTGGTTGAAGAAGATGGCATAGGCGGCGGCGCGCGCCGCGCGCTCCACGTCCTGCCAGTCGCCCATCACGATGTTGGGCGACTTGCCGCCGCACTCCAGCGACACGCGCTTCATGTTCGAGCGCGCGGCGCAGGCCATGATGTGCTTGCCGGTGGCGGTGGAGCCGGTGAAGCCGATGCCGTCCACGTCCATGTGCAGGGCCAGCGCCTCGCCCGCCGTGCGGCCGAAGCCGGGCACCACGTTGAACACGCCCTTCGGAACGCCGGCCGCATGCGCCAGCTCGGCCAGCCGCAGTGCAGTCAGCGGCGATTTCTCCGAGGGCTTGAGCACCACCGAGTTGCCGGCGGCGAGGATGGGCCCGAGCTTCCACGCCGCCATGATCATCGGGAAGTTCCACGGCACGATGGCGCCGACCACGCCCAGCGGCTCGCGCGTCACCAGCGCCAGCGCGTCGTGCGCGGTGGGAGCCACCTCGCCGTACACCTTGTCGATGCTTTCGGCGAACCACTGGATGCAGTGGGCCGTGGAGGGCACGTCCACCGTCAGCGAGTCGGTGATGGGCTTGCCCACGTCCAGCGTCTCGGTCAGCGCAAGCTCCTCGGCGTGCTCGCGGATCGCGGCGGCGAAGGCGAGCAGCACGCCCTTGCGCTCGCGCGGCGGCATGCGCGCCCATTCGCCGCGCTCGAAGGCCAGTCGTGCGCTGCGCACCGCCGCATCCACGTCCGCCGCATCGCCGGAAGCCACGCGGGCCAGCACGCGCCCGTCGACGGGGCTGACCTTGTCGAAGGTGGCGCCCGAATGCGCAGGACGGAACTCGCCCTCGATGAACACCCCTTCGCGGGGCGAGAGTGCCGCGGCGCGGCGATGCCAGTCGGTGGGGGAAGTGGCGGTCATGGGATGAGGTGGGAGAATGGGGGTATTTTGGAATGCATCGCCGCCCGTGTCAACTTTTCCTATGATCGTCGGCAGGGCATTCCCGGAGGCTCCCATGAACGCCCCCCCCGCCGCCTTCCCCCCCCGCGTGCTTACGCGGCAAA
>QGUX01000310.1 GCA_003242275.1 Pseudomonadota bacterium
CCCAGAAAGGCATCCCGATGCCCGCCGTCAAAACGCCGAGCACGATAAAGAGCGGAAGGGGCACCAGGACCGTCAGCCACGACATGCGTGCCGGACGCACATCGTATAGATAGCCGTCCCGCCTCGGATCATCGCGCCGCGTGAAGGCAGCGGTCGCGCTGTTGCCGGCCGTGCGCAGCAGGTTGATGCCGTCAAAGGGCAAATACAGCAGAAAGCCGAGAAGCGGCAGAAACGGCAGAAGAACGAGCATCAGCAGACTGCCCCAGCCGCGAAGCACACTTCCCGGCCCGAACAGGTTTCCTGCGATGAGGGAAACGAGGGGCAGAATATTCAGCGCCGCGAAGACGATCCCGCCCCAGATGAGCAGGCGCTGCCAGCCGGGCCGTTGACTGGACAGGAGAGACGGCCGTGCGGTCGTGTCGTGAGGTTCCACCGAAGGCTACTCCACGAATAAGGCGGATTGACCGCCAAAGAAGTCCAAAACCGGATTTGACGGGACTAGCAGCAAGGGGACTGTTCCCTTTGAGCTGCCTGTGCGCAAAGGGCCATACTGCCCTGACAAGGCTCTGACCGCCGCGCGCAGGGAAGGCAGTCCGGGCGAGTATATCAGTGGTACCCGTTACTTCTGCGCGGGCGCGGCGCGCCACTGAGGCCGCGCCGAGACAGACCGCCGCGTGTTTTGGGGGAGGCTGACATGCGCGACGACAGGAATTGAGCAGCGGCTGTTCGCCGCCGGGGCTCGTGCACCTCTGTCAGCCGCTTAGATTCGAGGCGGCAAGGAGCGGCTCCAGGTGCCTGTTCTGCAGCTCCAGGGTGTCAACCACCTGCTGCAGGTTTTCGCGTTGGCTGAGAAGCGCCCCGACGTCTTCCTGGGTCCTCACCCCTCGCTCCATCAACGGCGCGATGACTTCGAGTATCGAGAGCAACGCGCCGGTAGCTCCGTCCCTGGCGACCGAGAGCAACTTCAGCAGGATCCCCAGCTGCGCCTGTTGTTGATTCTCTTTGAGGTCTTTCAAGACCGAGCGGCCACGAACCTCCAGCTGAGCGACACGACATTTCGAAACGGAGACATCGGGAGAGTCCTCGCCGATCACCTGGGCCGCGGCGAGGAGAGCATCCTGACCCATGGCTCGCAACGCGAGAGAAGCCGAGTCGAATTTCTCGCCGAGGACGGCGCGCTGGTTCCCCATCCGCTTTTCGAAGAGTTCCTGGTCCCTTCGCCGGAGCAGTTCCATGGCCGAAACATAGTCGGTCCGGCGCCGGGACCGCTCTTCGGCGGAAGCGGCCTGGTACAGCGAGTTTTCCAGCTCCTTTACCCGGGCTCTCAGTTCCTGAACGTCGTTCTCCAACGCCGGAAGATGGTAGTGTCTTGAGTCTGGTGGAAAAGTAGAAATCGCGTCATCATCCGGCGCAGTTCCGATTCAAAGAGCTGCGCCCGCTTGGCGGCGGGTGCCGGAGGATGACGCGATGGAGCACTGTACCAAGAAGGCAGGCGACAAGAAAGAGATTCCGCTCTTCGGCCGCGACAGCATCGAGCAGGCGATGCGCCAGCGGATCCGCGAGACGATCGAGGAGCTGGTGAAGGAAGAGCTCGATGCGGCTCTGGGCGCATCGAAGTCCGCGCGCGTTGGCGAGCAGCGTCAGGGCTACCGTCATGGCACGCGGGACCGGACGTTGACCACCAGCCTGGGGCCGGCGACGTTCGCGATGCCGCGGGCGCGGATCCAGCAGGCCGACGGGAGGCGCACCGAATGGCGGAGCGAGACAGTGCGGCGGTATGAACGCCGCACCACACGCGTGGACGAAGCGATTCTCGGCGTCTATCTTGCCGGCGGGAACACGCGGCGGATCAAGGGCGCCTTGGCGCCGCTGCTGAAGGATGGGCCGCTGTCCAAGGATGCGGTGTCGCGGCTGGTCGGCCGGTTGCGCGAAGACTTCGAGACGTGGCGCAGCCGGGACCTGGGTGAAGAGGACATCCGGTACGTGTTCATGGACGGCTGGTATCCGAAGGTTCGCATCGGGGGTCGGCGCGAGCGCGTGCCCGTGCTGGTGACGCTGGGCGTCCGAGGTAACGGCGAGCGGGTCGTGCTCGACCTTCGGCTGGTGGGTGAAGAGAGCGCGGCGAGCTGGACGGAGGTGGTGGCGAGCCTCACGGCGCGGCACCTGGCGCGGCCCGTGCTGGCGATCATCGACGGCAACCCGGGGCTGATGAATGCGCTGCGGGCGCACTGGCCGGGGATCGAGATTCAGCGCTGTACGGCGCACAAATTGTGGAACCTGCAGTCGAAAGCGCCGGCGCGACTTCGGGAGGAGCTGACCGAAGACTACCGCCGCATGATCTACGCGGACACTGTCGCGGCCGTCCAGCACGAACGCGCGCGGTTCACCAAGAAATGGCAGCTGCGTTGCCCCGCGGTCGTGGAAAGCCTGAAGGAGGCGGGCGACGAGCTGTTCACCTTTCTGCGCTTTCCGTCGTCGCAGTGGAAGGCGCTGCGGACGACCAATGCCCTCGAGCGCATCAACGAGGAATTCCGCCGCCGCACGAAGACGCAAGCGAGTCTACCGGGGCAGGATGCGGTGGTGCTGCTGCTCTTCGGCTTGCTGCGCAGTGGGCAGATCAAGCTGCGGGTGCTTGATGGGTATCGAGATCTGAAGGAGGTGAAAAAGGCAGCGTAGTCACATCATCACAGCCGGATGATGACGCGTCTGAACTTTTCCACCACTTGACAGACACGGCCGCCGGCCCCAAGGCATTCACTCCTTCTCGAAGCCCTGATGCTCGAACTTCAACGTCCGCGCGTTCTCCGTCACGACGCGCACGACCTTCTCCGGCACGCCGCCCGGCACATGAGCGGTAATCTCGAGCGACACGTCAACGTCGGCACCGACGAGGCCGGTCAGGTGCGAGAGCACCTCCTCGGCCACGCGCGCAGCATCGCGTCCCACGCGCGCAGGATCGAGCCGCACGGTGCCATGGAATCGCGTGGGATTGGGCGCCGGCGTGGTCACGATGTCGGCTGGTGCAGGGCCGTGCGCCGGCCGAGCGCCCGCAGCGCCGCTGCCGGCGGGCATTCCAGGCGCGACCGGAACGGCCTCGGCGTCGAACTGCTTCAGCGCCACCTCCGGCTTGACCACAAGACCGCTCATCAG
>QGUX01000076.1 GCA_003242275.1 Pseudomonadota bacterium
CGGCAGCCCGGGGGGCGGCGCGGAGCCCCGACCCACCCGGGCCCGCCTGGGAACACCACCTGTCTCCGCAAGCGACCCAGGGTGAGAACGAGGGGGCCGGCGTGCCCCCCCAGCTTGCCGGAGGCCGCGCCGAGGATGCCCCAGCGCGGGATCAGCACGCAGTGCAGGAGCACGGCCGCCGCGACGCTGGCCAGGTCCACGCGGACCATGGCCCTCTCGCGGGCGGCGGCGGTGGCGGCATGCCGCAACACCGCGCACAGGCCCGCCAGCATCGCCGCCGCGCCGAGCACGCGCAGCGCCGGCCCGGAGGCGTGGAACTGCGGGCCGCCGAGGAGCGCGGTGATGTGGCTGGCATGGACCAGGAACAATGCCTGCACCATCAGGCCGTACAGCAGCACCACGCCGGCGGCGGCGTGCAGGCGGGGCGCCAGTGTTCCACCGGGCGGCTCGAGGTCGCGCGCGAACAGCGGCATCAGCGCCCCACCGAGCAGGTAGGGCACCATGAACACCAGCTCGTAGAGCTTGGCGGGGGCGTCGTAGAGTCCGACATCGATGGACGGCCGCCACAGCGACAGCAGCAGCACATCGATGCGGAAATGCACGGCCAGCAGCAGTGCCGAGCCGGCGAACGGCAAACCCGCCTTCAGCAGCCTGCGCCATGCCACGGCGTCGAACAGCGGACGGAACCGCACCCGCCGAAGCGCCAGCCGCCAGGCCACCGCGCCGGTGGCCAGCATGCCCAGCGCGGTGGCCAGCAGCATGGCATCGGTGCCGCCGCCCAGGATCCCGAAAGCCAGCACCAGGCTGAAGGTCACGGCGGCGCCCAGGGTCTCGGCGATGGCGCTGGCGTAGCGGGCCAGGCGCTGCTGGAACAGTGCCCGCAGCACCTCGTTCAGCTGCTGGCCGATCCAGCCGGTGCCGGCGACGAACACGCCCAGCCTGACCAGTGGATCCGGTTCCAGCCACTGCACCAGCAATCCCAGCAGCAACACACCGGCCGCGCTGGAAGCCAGGCGCAGGCCGACGACCTGGCCGACGTATGTCCCGTCGCCGCCGCGCGCCAGTCCCTGCAGCAGCACCGGATAGAGCCCGAACTCGAACAGCGCCCCGGCGAACAGGACCATGGTCAGCACGGTGCGGTACTGGCCGAGCCCGTGTGGTCCCACCGCGCGCGCGAGGATGGCGAAGGTCGCCACACCCAGCACGGTGGCCGCCAGCCGCCCGCCGATCGAGCTGAGCACGTTGCGCAGCAGGGCGCCGCCGGAGCTCACAGGGGAATCCCCAGTTCCACCGCAACCTGCTCGCCAATGGCCAGCGCGCTGGTCAGCCCCGGCGATTCGATGCCCAGCAGGTTCACCAGGCCGGGCACACCATGATGCCGAGGTCCCTCGATCAGGAAATCCGCCGCCGGTGCGCCGGGACCCACCAGCTTGGGGCGCACGCCGGCATAGCCCGGCTGAAGGGCACCTTCGGGCAGGTCCGGCCAGTATTCGCGGATGGCCGCATGGAACACCGGTGCGCGCCGCGGATCGACGTCGTAGTCCGGGCGGTCCACCCATTCGACGTCGGGACCGAAGCGAAGGCTTCCATCCAGGTCGAGCGTGGCGTGGATGCCCAGGCCGGCCTCACCGGGCAGGGGATAGATGAGCCGCGAGAAGGGCCGGAGCCGCCGGCAGACGAAGTAGCTGCCCTTGGCGAAGTACGCGCCGGGCAACACCCGCGGCGGCATGCCGGCCATGCGCGCGGCCAGCTCCACGGCGTCGAGGCCGGCGGCGTTCACCAGGACGCGGCAGCCGAGCTGGAAGGCCTGCGCCTGTTGCTGCACGTCAAGTTCGAACCCGCCCGGCAGCCGGCGGACGGCCCGGACCGCCGCACGCAGCACCAGCGCACCACCTGCCGCCTCGAGATCCGCCTGCAGCGCGAGAACCAGGTCCGGCACCGAAATGATGCCGGTGTCCTCGCTCAGCAAGGCCGCCGCACAGCGCACCGCCGGTTCCAGCCTGCGTGCTTCGGCTTCTTCCAGCCAGCGCAACGCCACGCCGTTGGCCCGTCCGCGGTCCGCCAGCTGCCGCAGCGAGGCAAGCTGGCCCGGCTGGGCGACGAGCAGCTTGCCGCAGCGCCGGTGGGGAATGCCGCGCCTCGCCGCATAGGCGTAGAGCAGCTCGCGCCCCCGCGTGCACAGGCGGGCCTTCAGGCTGTCCGTCGGGTAGTACAGGCCGGAATGGATGACGCCGGAATTCCGCGAGGAGGTTTCCTCTCCGGGGCGCGCGTGCCGCTCCACCACCAGCACCTCGTGACCGGCCCTGGAGAGCGCATGGGCCACCGCGAGTCCGACGACTCCAGCGCCCACGACCACGGCTCCGGCCTGTTCCATCAACTCATGTCATCCGCTGCACCAGGAAGGCGCCCCCGATCCTCGAGTGTACCGGGAGGAACGGCATGAGTGCCGTGCTCCCCCAGGACCCCTTCGCGGGCGTGCGCCGGCGGGTGCTCATGATCGCCGCGTGTCCCTTCCCCGCACCCAGGGGAACGCCGGTGCGCATCCTGCGCATCGCCGAAAGCCTGGCCGCGCGCGGCCACGAGGTCCATCTCGCCACCTACCACCTGGGCACATCGGGAGGGTCGCTGCCGTTCGCGGTGCATCGCGTGCCGCGCGTGCCGACCTACCGCCGCATGGAACCGGGCCCGGACTACCAGAAGCTGGCCGTGATGGATCCCCTGCTGGCCGGCCTGACACTGCGGCTGGCGCGGAAGCTGCGGCCCGACATCCTGCACGCGCACCACTACGAAGGCCTGCTGTGCGCATTGCCGGCGAAGCTCGCGCTGGACGTCCCGATGGTGTTCGATTCCCACGTCCTGCTGCAGGCGGAGCTGCCCTACTACGACCTGAAGGGACTCGGCCGGGCGAAGGGCCGGATCGGCGCCTTCCTCGACCGCCACCTCAGCCGGCGGGCCGACCATGTCATCGTCGTGACGGACGACATGCGCAGGCGGCTGCTGAGGGATGGAGTGATCCCGGAAGAGCGGCTGACGGTGGCCGGCAACGGCGTCGAGGAGGCCTTCTTCCAGGGCCGCCGCGGGGTGTTCCCGCAGGATGGAAGGCAGCGGCTGCTGTTCACCGGCAATCTCGCCCTCTACCAGGGCGTGGACCACATGGTGAAGGCCCTGGCGCTGCTGCTGCGCGGGGGATGCGCCCTGCGCCTGGTGGTGGCCACGGGCAGCGACCGCGAAGCATTCGAACGGCTGGCGCGGGACGCCGGCGTGCTGCAGTCCATCGATTTCATCGACCCGACCGTGGCGCAGCTGCCCGACGTGATCGCCAGTGCCGACGTGGCGCTGAATCCGCGCACGCACTGCCCCGGCATTCCGCAGAAGCTGCTGAACTACATGGGGGCGGGCGCGGCGGTCGTGTCCTTCGCCGGTTCGGCCAAGCACCTGCGCGACGGCGAGAACGCACTGGTCGTGCGCGACGGCGACGTGGAGGGATTCGCGCGGGCGGTGGCGCGCCTCCTTGATGACGCGGCCCTGCGGCAGGTGCTGGGGGAACGGGCGCAGCTCCATGCCCGCGAGAATTTCTCGTGGCAGGCCTGCGTGCGCACCGTGGAACAGGTCTACGAGCATGTCCTGGCGCGCAACCCGCCGCAGCGGCACCACGACGGACGGCAGCGGGCGGCGCCCGACGGCCTGCGCCCGTAGAGCGCGCGGCCGCCGCAGGACGCGCGCCGGTCAGTGCGAGTCGCGCGGCACCCCCGCGCCGCTGCCGCCGGTGAGGAAGTCGAGGTCCGCCCCCAGGTGCGCCTGCTGCACATGCTGCACGTACAGGCGCTCCCAGCCCCGCTGCGGCAGCTCGCGCGGCACCCAGGCGCGGCGGCGGCGTTCCAGCTCGGCCTCGGCCACCTCCAGGTGCAGGCGCCGCGCGGGTACGTCCACCTCGATGATGTCCCCGTCCTGCACCAGCGCCAGCGGCCCGCCCGCCGCGGCCTCGGGCGAGACGTGCAGGATCACGGTGCCGTAGGCGGTGCCGCTCATGCGCGCATCCGAGATGCGCACCATGTCGGTGATGCCCTTGCGCAGCACCTTGGGGGGCAGCGGCATGTTGCCCACCTCGGCCATGCCCGGATAGCCCTTGGGGCCGCAGTTCTTCAGCACCATGATGCAGTGCTCGTCGATGTCGAGGTTCTCGTCATCGATGCGGGCGTGGAAATGCTCGATGTCCTCGAACACCACGGCGCGGCCGCGGTGCCTGAGCAGGTGCGGCGAAGCCGCCGAGGGCTTGATCACCGCGCCATCGGGTGCCAGGTTGCCGCGCAGCACCGCGATGCCGGCGCGCTCGCGCACGGGCGCATCGAGCGCGCGGATCACGTCGCGGTTGTAGCAGGGCGCGTCCTCGATGTTCTCGCCCAGGGTGCGGCCGTTGGCCGTCAGCGCGTCGAGCGCCAGGTACTGGCGGATCTCCTTCATCACCGCCGGCAGGCCGCCGGCGTAGTAGAAGTCCTCCATCAGGAAGCGGCCCGAGGGCTGCAGGTCCACCAGGCAGGGAAGCTCCGAGCCGATGCGGTCGAAATCCTCGAGCGCCAGCGGCACGCCGATGCGGCCGGCAATGGCCAGCAGGTGGATCACCGCGTTGGTGGAGCCGCCGATGGCGGCGTTGACGCGGATGGCGTTCTCGAAGGCCGGGCGCGTGAGGATGCGCGAGAGCTTCAGGTCCTCGCGCACCATCTCGACGATGCGGCGGCCGGTGAGCTGGGCGAGGCGGTGGCGGCGGGCATCCACGGCCGGGATGGCCGCATTGCCCGGCAGCGACACGCCCAGCGCCTCGACCATGCTGGCCATGGTCGAGGCCGTGCCCATGGTCATGCAGTGGCCCTTGGAGCGGTGCATGCAGGACTCGGCGGCATTGAAGCGGGCGAGGCTCATTCGGCCGGCCCGCACCTCCTCGGACATCTGCCACACCCCGGTGCCGGAACCCAGGTCGCGGCCCTCGAACTTGCCCGACAGCATCGGCCCACCCGACAGGCCGATGGTGGGCAGGTCGCAGCTCGCCGCGCCCATCAGCAGCGAGGGTGTGGTCTTGTCGCAGCCCATCAGCAGCACCACGCCGTCGATGGGGTTGCCGCGGATGGATTCCTCCACGTCCATGCTGGCGAGGTTCCGGAACAGCATGGCGGTGGGGCGCAGCAGCGTCTCGCCGAGGGACATCACCGGGAACTCCAGCGGGAAGCCGCCGGCCTCGTACACGCCGCGCTTGACCCATTCGGCCAGCTCGCGGAAATGCGCATTGCAGGGCGTGAGCTCGGACCAGGTGTTGCAGATGCCGATCACGGGCCGGCCGTCGAACAGGTCGTCCGGATAGCCCTGGTTCTTCATCCAGCTCCGGTGCATCCACGAGCTGCGCATGGAATCACCGTCGTGCTGGCCGAACCAGGCATGGCTGCGCAGCGGCCGCTTCTTGTCGTTCTCGCTCATGCTCCCCCATCCGCCCCCGGGTTACCACGGCCCGGAACGGCGCTTCACTTGACGATGGTAGCGCGAAGCATATGCTGGCTGCAGGGGGGTCCGTCGCCACGCGACTGTTCCCGGTCGACAACAACACCGCAGAGGGGAAAAGGATGTCAGCCCAGCGCCCTGGGAACGCCGTGCATGTGCGCATCGACCGCCGCAGCCTGCTGCTGAAGGCCACCGCCGCCGCCGTGGGAGCCATGACCATTTCCTGCGGCGGCACGGGTGACAGCGCCCGCGCCGCGACCCCGGCCCGGCTCGCCGCCGCCTTCCGTGACCGCTTCCTGATCGGCGTGGCGGTGTCCAACCAGACCCTGGAGCGGCAGGTGGAGACGGACCTGGCGCTGATCCGCCACGAGTTCAGTTCGGTCACCGCCGAGAACGCGATGAAATGGGGCGTGATCCGTCCCGATGGCGTGAACTGGCGATGGGAGCTGGCCGACCGGCTGGTGGACTTCGCCGCCGCCAACGGCATGCACGTGCTCGGCCATACGCTGGTGTGGCATTCGCAGGTGCCGCGGCAGGTGTTCAGCGGCGCCGACGGCGGCGCGCTGACGCGCGAGGCGCTGCTGGCACGCATGGAGGAGCACATCGACACGCTGGTGGGGCGCTACCGCGGGCGCGTGCACACCTGGGACGTGGTCAACGAGGCCATCGACGAGGACAAGGGCTGGAGGCGCTCGCCGTGGTTCAACATCATCGGCGAGGACTTCATGGAGCAGGCCTTCCGCCGCGCGCGCCGCGCCGACCCGGCGGCAAAGCTCCTCTACAACGACTACAACATGCACAACCCGGGCAAGCGCGAGTTCCTGCTGAAGGTACTGCGCGACTGGCTCGACCGCGGCGTGCCCATCGACGGCGTGGGTCTGCAGGGGCACCTGGGCCTCACCTACCCGGACCTCGAGGAATGGGAGCGCAGCATCGCCGCCTACGAGGCGCTGGGGCTGGAGGTGCACGTCTCCGAGCTCGACGTGGACGTGCTGCCCAGCCCCTACGAGACCGGCGCCGAGATCTCCAACCGCTTCGAGTACTCGCGCGAGAACGACCCCTGGCCCGACGGCCTGCCCGACGAGGTGCAGCAGCGGCTCGCCGACCGCTACGAACAGATCTTCCGCATCCTGCTGCGCCACAAGGCCGTCAGGCGCGTGACCTTCTGGGGCCTGCACGACGGCGTCTCGTGGAAGAACGACTTCCCGATCCGCGGCCGCACCAACTACCCGCTGCTGTTCGACCGCAACCTCGAGCGCAAGCCGGCCTGGCACCGGCTGGTCCAGCTCGCGCAGCAGTAGCCCGGCCACAAGAAGACAAGAAGTTCGCATCCGGCGGACCTGAAGGGGAGTCATGTCCACACAGCACCTGACGACACGGGAAAAATTCGGCTTCGGCCTGGGCGACATGTCCAGCAACATCGTCTTCCAGGCGGTGGGCAACGTGTTGCTCTACTTCTATACCGACGTGTTCGGCCTCACCGCCGCGGCGGCCACGCTGCTGGTGGCGGTGGTGCGCTTCATCGACGCCATCATCGACCCGCCGCTCGGCGCCCTGGCCGACCGCACGCGCTCGCGCCACGGACGCTACCGCCCCTGGCTGCTGTGGCTGGCCATCCCCTACGGCGTGATCGCGGTGGCGGCGTTCATCACGCCCGGGGTCAGCGAGGGCGCCAGGCTGGTATACGCGTATGCCAGCTACATCCTGCTGGTGGTGGTGTATTCGGCCATCAACATCCCCTACTCGGCGCTGGGCGGCGCCATCACCGCCGACAGCGAGGAGCGGGCCCGGCTGCAGACCTGGCGCTTCGCGATGGCGATGGTGGGCGGCTTCCTGGTCACCACCATCGTGCTGCCGCTGGCGCGCATCCTCGGCGGCGGCGGCGAACCGGCGGACCTGCAGAAGGGCTTCCCGCTGGCCATGGCCGTCCTGGCCGCCATCGCCGTGGCGGGCTTCTTCGGCTGCTTCGCGCTGACCAGGGAGCGGGTGTACCACGACGATGACGCCAGCAAGCCGAAGCAGGGCTTCTGGCAGGACATCGGCAGCATGCTCACCAACTCGCAGTGGCTGGTGATCGCCCTGGTGACGCTGATCATCCAGACCCGCGGCGGCATGCAGGGCGCGGCCAAGGCCTACTTCGTCGATTACTACCTGATCAACAACTACGGCTCGGTGCAGTCCGGCAGTGCGCTCGTCTCCTGGCTGGCCGGCATCTTCGCCATCACCGAGAACCTGATCGCGCTGTTCATGGGCCTGACCATGCTGGCCGGCGTGGCCGGCGTGATCGTCGCCAACCGGCTGATCCGCAGGCACTGCAAGGTGCGCGTGATGCAGATGGCGCTGCTGGGCACGGTGGCCATCAACGTGCTGCTGATCATGGTGCCACGCGAGTGGATCCTGCAGGCGCTGTCGCTGTCGATGATGTCGAACTTCTTCCACATGATGTTCATCCCGCTGCTGTTCTCGGCGGTTCCTGACACCGTGGACTTCGGCCTGCGCACCTCGGGCAAGGGCGCCATGGCCATGTTCTGCGCCGGCCACCTGTGCGCGCTGAGCATCGGCATCGCCCTGGGCCAGGTGCTGACCGGCGCCGTGCTGGCGGCGTTCGGCTACCAGGCCAACGTGGCGCAGACCGACACGGCGCTGTTCGGCATCAAGCTGGCCTACGCCGGCAGTTCCATCATCGGCGGCCTGCTCGCCTTCGTGTGCCTGCGCTGGTACCGCCTGACCCGCGGCTGGCAGGACCGCATCCCGGAGAAAAGACCCGCATGACGCGCATGATCAGAAACCCCATCCTCCCGGGGTTCAACCCCGACCCGTCCATCGTGCGGGTGGGAGACGATTACTACATCGCCACCTCCACCTTCGAGTGGTACCCGGGCGTGCAGATCCACCACTCGCGCGACCTGGTGAACTGGCGGCTGGTGGCGCGCCCGCTGGACCGCGCCGACCTGCTCGACATGCGCGGCAACCCCGACTCCGGCGGCATCTGGGCGCCCTGCCTGACGTACGCCGACGGCCTGTTCTGGCTGGTGTACACCGACGTGAAGCGCCACGAGGGCAGCTTCAAGGACATGCACAACTACCTGGTCACCAGCCCCTCGATCGAGGGGCCCTGGTCAGGGCGCGTGTACCTGAACAGCAGCGGCTTCGACGCCTCGCTGTTCCACGACGATGACGGGCGCAAGTGGCTGGTGAACATGGAGTGGGACTACCGGCCTGGCCGCCATCCCTTCAACGGCATCCTGCTGCAGGAATACGACCCGGTGCAGAAAAAGCTGGTCGGCCCGATCCGCAACATCTTCCGCGGCACCGACCTGCGCGTCACCGAGGGGCCGCACATCTACAGGCGCAACGGCTGGTACTACCTGCTGACCGCCGAGGGCGGCACCGGCTACACGCACGCCATCACCATGGCGCGCTCGCGCAACCTCCAGGGGCCCTACGAGGTCGACCCCATCAAGCACTTCCTCACCGCCAAGGACGATCCCACGCTGCCGCTGCAGCGCGCCGGGCACGGCGACTGGGTGGAGACGCAGAACGGCGAGATCTACGTGGTGCACCTGTGCGGCCGGCCGCTGTCGCTGCACTCCGGCTCGGACAAGCAGCGCTGCACGCTGGGGCGCGAGACCGCGATCCAGAAGGCGTACTGGAGCGAGGATGGCTGGCTGAGACTCGCCAACGGCACCAACAAGCCCGACCTCGAGACCCCGGCGCCGCAGCTTCCCGCGCATCCCTGGCCGAAGCCGCCGGCGCTGACGCGCTTCGACCAGGACAGGCTGCCCATCGACTTCCAGTGGCTGCGCCATCCCTGGGACGAGGAGCTGTTCTCGCTGAAGGCGCGTCCCGGGTACCTGAGGCTGTACGGCGCCGAATCCTTCGGCTCCTGGTTCCGCCAGGCGCTGGTCGCGCGCCGCCAGCAGGCCTTCTGCTTCCGCGCCACCACCAAGGTGGAGTTCGAGCCGGACACGCTGCAGCAGGCCGCGGGACTGATCTGCTACTACAACGCGCACAAGTTCCATTACCTCAACGTCACCTGCGACGAGGACGGCCAGAAGCACCTGGCCATCATCAGCTGCCTGGGCGACCCGCAATGGAACCTCGCCTACCCGATCGAGTCCTCGCGGAAGATCCCGCTGCCGCGCGGCCAGGCCGTGTGGCTGCGCGCGGAGGTGGAGTACGACGTGCTGCGCTTCTCCTGGTCGCTGGACGGCGAGCGCTGGACCACCAGCGAGGGCGAGCTGGACTACTCGCTGGTCTCGGACGAGGCCGGGCGCGGCTACTCCAAGAGCTTCACCGGCGCCTTCGTGGGCATGGCCTGCCACGACATCAGCGGCCGTCGCCAGCCCGCCGACTTCGAGTTCTTCGAGTACGTCGAGGAGAACTAGGGCCGGCGCAGCGGCTCGCGCGTGTACTGCCCGTCCACCAGGCGCAGGATGCCGCGCGGGTTGGCGTCCTTCAGTTCCGGCGGCAGCAGCGCATCGGCGAATCCCTGGTAGCACACCGGCCGCACGAAGCGCTGCAGCGCCGCCGTGCCCACCGAGGTGAAGCGCGCGTCGGTGGTGGCCGGATACGGGCCGCCGTGGTTCATCGCCGCGCACACCTCCACGCCGGTGGGGAAGCCGTTGATGATCAGGCGTCCCGCCACCTGGGTGGCCGTGTCGAGCAGTGCCCCGGCGGCGGCGAGGTCGCCCTCGGTGCCGTGCACGGTGGCAGTGAGCTGGCCGGGCAGCGCGGCGGCGCAGGCCAGCAGCTCCCGCATGTCCTGGGCCAGCACCACCAGCGTGAACGGGCCGAAGGCCTCGGTGGCGAGTTCCGGCTGCGCCAGGAAGTGCTGCGCGTCGGTGAGGGCGACGCTGGGCGTCGCACCGACCCTCCCGGCCTCGATGGTGGCCGTGGAGGCGGCCAGCAGGCGCACCCCGTCCTTCGCCAGCACCAGCCCGCGGTTGGCCTCGAAGTTCCTGCGGATGCCCGGGCCGAGCAACGTGCCGCAGGGCGCGGCCTGCACGCACGCGGCGAGCCGGGCCAGGAAGGCGTCGGCGGCATCGCCGCGCAGCGCGAACACCAGTCCAGGCTTGGTGCAGAACTGCCCCACGCCCAGCGTGAAGGAGTCCACCAGTCCCTGAGCCAGCGCCTCGCCACGCGTGGCCAGCGCCTCAGGCAGCAGGAACACCGGGTTCAGGCTGCTCATCTCCGCGAACACGGGAATGGGCTTCTCGCGCCGGCTCGCCGCGTCGAACAGCGCGCGCCCGGCGGCGTGCGAGCCGGTGAATCCCACCGCCGCGGCGGCCGGATGACGTACCAGGGCCTGGCCCAGCGTCGCACCCTCCCCATGCAGCATCGAGAACACGCCGGCCGGCAAGCCCGTGCGGGCGGCGGCCGCGGCGATGGCTTCCCCCACCAGCTCGCCGGTGCCCGGGTGCGCACCATGCGCCTTCACTACCACCGGGCAGCCCACCGCCAGGGCCGAGGCGGTGTCGCCGCCGGCGGTGGAGAAGGCCAGCGGGAAGTTGCTCGAGCCGAACACCACCACCGGTCCCAGCGGCACCAGCATGCGGCGGATGTCCGGGCGCGGCGCGGGCTGGCGCTGCGGCTGCGCGGTGTCGATGCGCGCATCCACCCACGAACCCTCGCGCACCACCTGCGCGAACAGCCGGAGCTGTCCGCAGGTGCGCCCGCGCTCGCCGGTGATGCGCGCGGCCGGCAGGCCGGTCTCGGCCACCGCGCGCGTCACCAGCGCGTCGCCCAGCGCCTCGATGCCGGCGGCGACCTGCTCGAGGAACTCCGCGCGGACTTCCGGCGGCGTGCGGCGATAGTCCGCGAACGCGGCCGCGGCCGCCTCCATGGCCTGTGCGGCCTCGGCCTCGGAGGCCTCGTGGAAGTCCGGCGCCAGGGTCTCGCCGGTGGCGGGATCGATCGCGCGGAAGCTCCGGCCGCGATGTGTGGTCCTGACGCCCGCCACCAGGCTCTGTCCGTGCAGTTCCATCAATGTTCCTCGCATTGCATGTTGCTCACGCCACGATGTTGCGCAGCGTGCCCACCGGTTCGATGGTGATCAGGATCTCATCGCCCCGCGCCAGCGTGAAGGCGTCCGGCGGCACGATGCCGGTGCCGGTCATCAGGAAGGCGCCGTCCGGAAAGGCGTTGTCGCGGTACAGGTAATCCACCAGCGAAGGCAGCGGCCGCTTGATGCGGCCGACCTGGGTGGCACCGCTGAACACCGGCGCGTCGCCGCGACGGATTTCCAGTGCGATGGCCGTCTCCGGTGCGGGGAGCTGCGCGTCCACCACCAGGCAGGGCCCCAGTGCCGCGCTGCCGGCATAGACCTTGGCCTGCGGCAGGTACAGCGGATTCTCGCCCTCGATGTCGCGCGAGGACATGTCATTGCCGATGGTGTAGCCGAAGATGCGGCCCGCGGCGCTGACGGCCAGCGCCAGTTCGGGCTCGGGCACGTTCCACTTCGAGTCAGTGCGGATGCGCACGGCGGCGCCCGGTCCCGCCACGCGGTGCGGCGTGGCCTTGAAGAACAGTTCGGGGCGCTCGGCGTGGTAGACGCGGTCGTAGAAGTCGCCGCCGCCGGCCTCGCGGGCCTCCTCCATGCGGGCGTCCTTGCTGCGCAGGTAGGTGACGCCGGCGGCCCAGACCTCCTGCGACTGGAGGGGCGCGAGCAGCGAGCCGGCATCAGGTTCGCCGCAGGACGCGGCACCGGTCCAGCAGGCCTCGAGCAGGCCCACCGGGTCCTGCGCCCGGAACAGTGCGTCGATGCCCGACAGGCCGGCGCCGAGGCGCCACTGCCCCTGCCGTTCCAGGACGATTCCCTTCGTGGTCGCAAACAGCCGGATCATTCGACTCCCCATCTGCCGCGCGACATGCTCACCGCCGCAGTCGGCAATTGCAAGCATCAGGCTTCGCGCATCCGCACCGTCATCCGGCGGGCGCGGCGGGACGGGTCCAATGGCCGTGGGAACGCCAGCCCTCGCCGGCGGGCAGGAAAGGAAGCGGGATCGGGAAGGCGGCCGGCACACCGGGCGGCCGCGCCGCGGCGGCGAGGACCGCCGCCGCGGTAGGCTCGATCAGTTCAGCTTGATCTGCACGTCCACGCCGGCGGGCAGCTCGAGCTTCATCAGTGCGTCCACCGTCTTGTCGGTGGGATCGAGGATGTCCATCAGGCGCTTGTGCGTGCGCAGCTCGTACTGGTCGCGCGCGTCCTTGTCGCCGTGCGGGGAGACCAGCACGGTGAAGCGCTCCATCTTGGTGGGCAGCGGCACCGGGCCGCGCACGGTGGCGCCCGTGCGCTTGGCGGTCTCGACGATTTCCCTCGCCGAATTGTCGATCAGCCTGTGGTCGAACGCCTTCAGGCGGATGCGGATGTTCTGGTTGGCCATCTTTGCTTGCCAGGGCTTTGCCCTGCCTCCAGGCGGGCCGCGCTCGCGGCCCGCGTCCAGTGTTGAAAACTTACTTCAGGATCTTCGAGACGACGCCGGCGCCGACGGTCCTGCCGCCCTCGCGGATGGCAAAGCGCAGCCCCGCGTCCATCGCGATCGGCGCAATCAGCTCCACCGTCATCTGCACGTTGTCACC
>QGUX01000077.1 GCA_003242275.1 Pseudomonadota bacterium
GTCCAGGTCCTTCGCATCGGTGTGCACCGCGGCCACGTCTCGCAGGCCGATGTTCGAGGCCAGGCTCTCGTTCACCACCTCGATGGTTTCCATCACTTCCTTGTCCAGTTCCGGCCCGGCCGCCACCACCATGTCCGCCGCCAGCACCAGCAGCAGGGCATGCCACCACCTCCTCCGCATCAGGCCAGGATCTCCTTCACCACACGTCCATAGACCACGGTGGGACGCTCGGAGCGACCCTGATTCAGGTAGGTCACGCGCAGGTGGTCGAGGCCGAGCTGGTTCAGCACCGTGGCGTGGATGTCGTAGGTATCCACCGCCGTGGCCTCGTCGGCATTCTGCAGGCCGATCTCGTCGGTCTGGCCGTAGTGCACGCCGCCCTTGACGCCGCCGCCGGCCAGCCACTGCGTGTAGCCCCACGGGTTATGGTCACGGCCCGAACCCGACTCGCCGTACGAGGTGCGGCCGAACTCCGAGGTCCACACCACGAGCGTGGAGTCGAGCATCCCGCGGGCCTTCAGGTCGGTGAGCAGCGCCGCCACCGGCTTGTCCACCATGCGCGCCTGCTTGGTGTGGTTGGTGATCAGGTCGTCATGGGCGTCCCAGTCCTTCTCGCCATCGGCCATGCCCGACACTACGTGCACGAAGCGCACGCCGTTCTCCACCAGCCGGCGCGCGCGCAGCAGGTTGGTGCCATAATCGCGCGTGTATTCGTCGTCGAGACCGTACAGCCTGCGCGTTGCCTCGCTCTCGCGGCCGAGGTCCAGCACCTGCGGCACCGTCGCCTGCATGCGCTCGGCCAGCTCATAGGCCTCGGTGCGCGCGCGGATTTCGCTGTCGGTGGGGTAGCGCGAGGCGTGGTAGTCGTTGAAGCGGCGCAGGAAGTCCAGGTCCTGGCGCTGCTGCTTCGCCGTCATCAGCGACGGCCGGTCGAGGTACAGGATGGGCTCCTCGCCCAGCGCCAGCGGCACGCCCGAGTACACGGCCGGCAGGAAGCCCGAGCTGTAATTCACCGAACCGCTCTCCAGGCCGCGCCCGCCGTTCGACAGCACCAGGTACCCCGGCAGGTTCGGGTTGGCCGAGCCCAGTGCGTACTGGATCCACGCGCCCAGCGCCGGCCGGCCCGGCGTCAGCGCGCCGGTGTTCAGCTTGATCACCGAGATGTCGTGGGTGGCACCGACGGTGACGCTGGAGTGGATGTACGCCAGCTCGTCGGCATGCTGCGCCAGGTGCGGCAGGAAGTCCGAGAACCAGGAGCCGCTCTCGCCGTACTGCTTCCACTCGCGGTGCGAGCCCAGCAGCTTGCCCACGCCGCCCTGGGTGCTGGTCTGGATGCCCTGCAGGAAGGACTGGGGCACCTCCTGGCCGTGCAGCTTGTCCAGCAGCGGCTTGTAGTCGAAAAGGTCCTGGGTGGCCGGCGCACCGATCATGTGCAGCCAGATCACCGACTTCGCCTTCGGCGTGAAATGCGGCTGCTTCGGCGCCAGCGGATGCGTGGCCTCCAGCTCCGCGGCCTGCAGGCTGGAGAACACCCCGGTGCTACCGATCAGCCCGCCGACGGTGAAGGCGCCCAGGCCGCCGCCGGCATTGCGGAGGAAATCCCTGCGGGAGTACTTGCTCATGTCTTCTTCCCTCGAACTCAGTAGCGGTAGATGAACTCGTTGGAGTTGGCCAGCGAATGCGCCAGGTCCACGAAGGCCTGCTCGCGCGGCGTCAGCTCCCACTCGTGCTCCGGCGCATTGGCCACCTTGCGCAGGCGGGCCTCGACCGCGTCGAGCGAGCGGCGCGCCTCGGCCACGATGCGCTGCTGCGAATCGAGGAACTCGCGCGCCATGGCGCGCTCGTTCTCGTCCGGCAGGCGGGCGAACAGGATCTGGAACAGCCGTTCGATCTGCGCCGGCTCGTCCTGCCTCGCCGCCTCACGCTTCGCGCGCGCCGCCAGCTCCTGCGACCAGCCGTACACCACGTCGTTGTTGAACAGTGTCAGCGACTGCTGTGGCGTGGTGCTGACCTCGCGCCTGGCGTGCGCCACCTGCGGCGAGGCACGGTCGAACACCTCCAGCATCGGGAACGGCACGCTGCGGCGCGTGAACACGTAGATGCTGCGGCGGTAGTGGTCACGGATGTCCCTGGACACCGGCCAGAAACCCTCCACGCGGCGCGTGGACTCCTTCATCACCGAGGCCGGGATGGAGGGATACACCGCCGGGCCGCCCTGCTTGAGGTTGATCAGGCCCGAGGCCGCCAGCAGCGAGTCACGGATCTGCTCGGCATCCATGCGGCGCCGCGGGTACTTGGCCAGCAGCCGGTTCTGCGGATCCACCGCCTCCGCGTCCGGGCGCGGCGCCGAGGACTGGCGGTAGGTGGCCGACAGCAGGATCTCCCGCTGCAGCTTCTTCACGCTCCAGCCCTGCTCGATGAAGCGCGCCGCCAGATAGTCCAGCAGCTCCGGATGGCCGGGCGGCTGGCTGGCACGGCCGATGTCGCTGGGCGTGACCACGATGCCGTCGGCGAACAGCATCTCCCACACCCGGTTCACGAACACGCGCGCCGGCAGCGGGTTTTCGGGGCTGGCCAGCCAGTTGGCCAGCGCCGTGCGCCGGCCGGAGGAATTGGCCGTGGGCACGATCTCGGGCCTGGTCAGGTGCGGCGTTATCGCGGCCGGGAAACCGGGCTCGACCTCCTCCAGCGGGCGCTCGTGGTTGCCGCCCATGTAGATGTACTGGGGTGCGGCGTCGGTGCCGTTCTCGAACACCCCGGAGATGATGGTGGCGCCCTGCACCGGCTTCAGGTGGTCGAACTGGCGGAAGCGCCGCAGCAGCTCGCGGAACTGCTCGGCGCGCTCGATGTGCGCCTGCTTCACCGCCGGGTCCACCGTCGGGTCTGCGGCATCGCGCGCCACGACGTCACGGAAGGCCCCGTTCGCGGCCGCGAAGTAGCTCACGTCCCAGGCATAGTCCGGGTTGTTGCGCACGATGTACTGTTGGTAGCGGTAGTTCACCCAGCGGTCGAGCGACGTCCACTGCTCCTTCGGCTTGCGCAGCGACACCTGCGCGTTCTCGTAGAACCGCGTGTAGTGGTAGTCGTCGATCTCCTCGCGGTAAGGCTCGATGAAGGCCCACATCTCGCGGCGGATCTCCGCGGTCGCCTCCTCCCAGGCCGCGCGGGCGCGCTCGTAGGCCAGCTCGAACTCGCCCTTTTCGGTCACCGGCAGCGTGTCCGAGGGCAGCGTGTTGGCGAAGAAGGCCTGGAACTGGAAGTACTCCTTCTGCGAGATGCGGTCGAACTTGTGGTCGTGGCAGCGCGCGCACTCCAGCGAGTGCCCGAGGAACACCGAGCCCACCGTGTCGGTCATGTCGGTGATGCTGTTGTAGCGGCGCTCGAGCATGTCGCGGTGGTCGGGGCCGTCCGGATAGTTGCGCAGGAAGCCGGTGGCCACGCGGGCCTCCTGGCTGTCCGGCCACAACTCGTCGCCGGCGATCTGCTCGCGGATGAAGCGGTCGAAGGGCTTGTCCTCGTTGAACGACCTGATCACGTAGTCGCGGTAGCGCCACGCGCCGGGACGCGCCTCGTCGTCCTGGTAGCCCTGGGTGTCGGCATAGCGCGCCAGGTCCAGCCACTTGCGGCCGATGCGCTCACCGTAGTGCGGCGAGGCCAGCAGCCGGTCCACCAGCTTCTCGTAGGCGTCGGGCGAGCGGTCCTCGACGAATTCCTTCACCTGCTCCGGGGTGGGAATCAGGCCCAGCACGTCGAGGTAGATGCGCCGCGCGAAGGTGGCGCGGTCGGCCTCGGGCGAGGGCGACAGGCCCTTCTCCTCGAGCCTGGCCAGCACGAAGTTGTCCACCGGGGTGCGGACCCAATCCTTGTGCTTCACTTCCGGCACCGCCGGCCTGGTGATCGGGCGGTATGCCCAGTACACCGCCGGCTGGGCGGCGCGCCGCGCGCGTGCGCCGCTCGCCACCGTCTCGCTGCCGGCGGCGCCGGCCGCCAGCGCTGCACCCAGTGCGAGCGCGTTGCAGGCGCTCGCCACCATCACCAGGGATACCCTCTTCCACAGCTTCATTGCCTGCTCCATCGATGATTCCGGTTCACAGACGCCCGGTCAGCGTGATGCCGTATTGCCGCGGGATCTGCGGCGCCCACGCATTCCAGGTCCGGTTGCGCGGCGTGTCGTCGTCGAAGACGTTCTTGACGAAGATGCCGGCCGTCCAGTTGCCGCCGCGGCCGCCCAGGCTCAGCGACGCATCCGTGATCCAGGTGGACGGGATCCACGAGTACTCCGACAGCGCGTTGTCGGACCTGAAGCGGCTCGCATACGAGGTGTTCACCGTTGCGTACAGCTCCTGGTCCGAAAACACCGGACGGCGGTACTGCAGGCCGACGTTGAACGAGTACCTGGAAGCACCGGGCAGCGTCTCGCCCGACAGGTCGCGGAACGGCGCGTCGCTGGTGCTCTCGTTCGCGCGCTCGGCTGGATAGGGCGCGTTCGGGAAGCGACGGTACTTCGCGTCGTTGTAGGCGCCGGAGAAACGCAGGTCGAGGCCGTGCACCAGGTTCCACCAGGCATCCACCTCCACGCCGCGGGCGCGCACCTTCGGCACGTTGCCGGTGCCGGACACGTAGGTGGTCACGCCGTTGATCTCCGTCTGCAGCTCGTCCACGAAGTACACGGTCTGGAGGTAGTTGGTGATGTCGGTCTGGAACAACGTCACATCCAGCGTCAGCGTGCCGTTCGCCAGCGTGGAGCGCGTGCCCAGCTCGTAGCTGCGGCTCTTCTCCGGCCTGGCGAGCTGCGAGCGCACCACGCCCGAGTTGGTCAGCACCACCGGCACGCCGGCCTTCTCGCCCTGGCCGACCAGGAAGAACACCGAGTGGTCGTCGTTGATCCTGAAGCGCGGGCTGATGCTCCAGTTCACCTGCGTGCCCTTGTAGGGCTCGGCCTCGAAGGCCGGATGCAGCGTGCCGATGCGGCCGTTGCGCAGCGCGCGCGCGTCGGCTACCTGCTGCCGCTGCGCGTCGGTGAGGGCCGCGTAGGAGGCGGCGCCGAAGTAGCGCTGCGCCACCCGGTCGGCGATGGCGAGCTGCTCGTCTGTGTTGGCCGGGTCGAGCACGCCCGCGCCATCGGCGATGAAGCCACCGATCGACGCCGGGTTCAGGTCGCGGCCGAAGCCCTGCTGCACGATGATGGACTGCGCCGTCAGCTTGCGCCGCTCGCGCGTGGCGCGCACGCCGGCCGCCAGCGTCCAGCGGTCGTCGATCTCCCAGTCGACGTTGGCGAAGATGGCCGGGCTGCGTGCCTTCGACGTCGTCGGGCTGCGTCGCCACAGCTCGGCCAGCGAATCGATCAGGAGCTGGCGCCCGGCCGAGTCGGCATCCAGGCGGCCGTACTGCGCATTGGTGGCGAACCAGGCGCCGGCGTCGCTGCCATACACCGTGTTGTTGCCGCCGTTGTGCTCGGTCTCGATGTAGAACAGGCCGAGCGTCAGGTCCACGCCCGATCCCAGCCGCGTGTCCAGCCGCAGCTCCTGGCTCACCTGCTCGTACCAGATGTTCTGGCCGGCGGCGGTCTGCACGTCGAACACCGTGCCCTCGTCATCGCGGAAGGCGTTGAAGTAGTAGTCGGCGAAGCCGGTCAGGGAGGTCAGTCGCGTATTGGCCCCAAGGTTCCAGCCCAGCTCCAGCGCGTAGGTGTTGCGACCCGTCACCACCGCCTGCTGCGAGTCACTGCTGATGTAGTCGGTGCTGTAGTAATCGCCCTCGATCGTGTAGTCCTCGTTGCGCGTGAACCAGGGACGCGCCAGGCGATCCTCGGTCTGCAGCGCGGTCACCGGCTCGCCATTGGCGTAGGTATCCGGCGTGGGCTTGAAGAAGAAGTTGGTCGAGCCGACGTTGGAGTACTCCTGCATGCGCGGGTTCACGTCCACGGTGAGCCGCGCGTCGAAGTTGCCGCCGATGGGCGCGTACAGGAGCTGCAGGCGGCCGGCCACGCGGTCGCTGCTGATGTACTGGTTGTCCGGGTTGTAGCTGTTCAGCAGCCAGCCGCCGCCCTTGTCGACGTTCAGCGCCACGCGGTAGGCGAGCACGTCGTCGACCAGCGGCCCGGTGCTGGCGGCGAAGGCCTTCAGCGTGCCGTTGGAACGTGCCCAGCTCTGGCCCTCGAAGCTGCTGTAGCCCAGCGAGAACTCCGAGCCGGACATGAACGAGGCGCCCTTGTTGCGGATGTTCACCTGCCCGATCACGGCATTCTTGCCGCCCCGGATGCCCTGGGGGCCGCGCCACACTGAAGCCGATTCCACGTCGTAGAAGTTGAAGCTGCCGAGGGGGTTGTAGGCATACGGAATGCCGTCGACATTGATGCCCACGCTGGGATCCGCCGCGGGGTTGTTGGCGATCTTGCCGATGCCGCGGATCGAGTAGTTGCTGGTCTGGCTGTTGCCGTAGTTCCACTTGACGTTGGCCAGCCGGCGCGCGATCGCCTCCAGCGTGGTCGCGTCCTCGCGCAGCAGGTCCTCGCCCGCGATCACCGAGATCGACTGCGGTTCGTCGCGGAACTGCTGCTGGACGCGCACCGCGGCAACGGTGACCTCATCGAGCAGCTCTTCACCGGCCGCTGAGGGTTCTGCGGAGGAGGCGGAACGGCCGGCCAGCAGCAGCGCCGCTGCGATCGCGCCGGAAACAGAAGGAACACGTACGGACACGGACTCTCCCAGGTGTTGCCACCGAATCTCGCGTCAGACCACCTGACGCCGGGATATGAGCCTAGCGACCGCTGATTTCCGGCTGAAATGACGATTGGGACCGGCGACCGAACCCTCGGGCATGTGACCGCCGTGTAACCATGATGGAATCCCGCCGTGACCCGCGCGGGCCTCCGCTGCAGCCGACCGCCCTTGCGACAGGCGCATCGCCAGCAGCTCCGCATGCCGTCGCAGCTCGGCCACTGCCGTGGCCTCCCAATGCATGGCGCGCAGCATCGGCCCCAGGCAGAACAGCTCCTCGCTCTCCCTGCCCGCGGCGTCGATCGCGGCGCCGTACAGGCCGGTGACCGCACCGAGCCCGAACGGATCGGGCACCAGCAGCCCCTCGCGCAGTACTGCGCGGACCAGCGGCTCGCGCGAGCGCGACAGGTCGTAGTCCGGCCCGGTGCAGTTGACGACCCAGTCCACGGTGAGCACGCGCGGCTGCCCGGCACCACGCGGCCGCCAGGTCACGGCGAGCCGTGCGCCATCGATCTCGGCGCCGAGGATCCGGCCCGCATTCACCTGTAGCCGCCCGGACTCGCGCAGCGCGCCCAGCCGCTCGCCGACACTGGGCGGCAGGCGATGGCGATGGATGTCCCACCAGGGCCGCAGGTGCCGCAGGAACTGCGCCCGCTGGGCAGCATTGAAACGCTGCCACATCGCGGGCGAGAGTTCGCGGATCAGGTTCACCACATCGCGCCAGTCTCCACCGGCGGCCTGCTGCTGCCGCACCAGCCGGCGCGCCTCGCGCAGCAGCTCGCGCGGCGTGCGCACCGTGTGCAGCGCCCCCGGCAGTGGCCCGGCGGCGCCGAACGCGGCATCCGTCTGCAGCAGCGGCAGCAGGCCGCGGCGCGAGATGGCCAGCACGCGATCGGCGCTGCGCGACATGGCCAGCGCCGCATCCACCATGGTGAGTCCCGTGCCGACCAGCAGCACATCGCCGTAGATTTCCCCGCGTGCCGTATCCCGGCAGGCGTCATGGATGTAGCGCGGATGGCGTGCGATCGCCTCCATCCCCGGCAGCGGTGCCGGGGGCGGGTTGCCCAGCGCCAGCACCACCTGGTCGGCGCGCAATGCGCAGCCGTCATGCAGGACCACGCGCAGGCCCGCGCCCGCGCCGATGCGCGCAATGCCGGTCACCTCGGCGCGCAGCCGCTCCAGCCGCACGCGCGGCGATGCCTGCACCTCCGCAAGGCCGAGCAGCTCACGCAGGTAGTCGCCGTACCAGGAGCGCGGCACGAAGTCCGTGGCCCGGGTCCCCGGCGCGCGCCGGCGGGCGAACTTCAGGAACGAGTCCGGATCGTGCGACTCGGCCGACATGCGCCCGGCCGGCACGTTCAGCAGGTAGGGGTAGTCGCGCTGCGCATACGCAGGCCCGCCGGCCTGCGCGGCGCGCTCCACCAGCACGATGCGCATGGGCTTCTGCGCCGCGCGGCGCAGCAGGTTCACGGCGAGCACGATGCCCGAGAAGCCGCCGCCGACGATCACGATGGTGTGCAGCTTGCGTGACACGGCCTTCCCTCCTTCCTCCTCGATGCAGGGAGGTTAGGAAGCCGCCGGTAGCAAGTAAGTCGTCGCGCCGTTACATCGTGGTGACGTCGCGGAACGATGATTCCGCTGATAAACGTCCGGGAATATGCACAGAGCAAAATGGCCTTTCACAGGGAATATGGCGTGCTGCTATGTTGCACTCCGGCCCTCAATGCCATCCGGTGATCGCACCTTCCCCGGGCCGCCGTCGCCGGATTGCTTGAGAGGCCACCACTTTCAGGCCGACTTGCCGCAAGACCCCCGCAATGGCGCAGTTGGCAATCCTCGGCCCGGTGCCTGCGCACCGGGCCTCTTTCTTGGTGCCTGCGGGATGGCGGAACGCCTCGGTGGAAAGGCGCGCCTTCAGCGCACCGGCAGCTCGACGTCCTGGAACAACGCGTCCGCCTCGGCCTGGCTGGCCGTGGCGCGCGCACGGTCGACCAGCCGCCGGGTCAGGTGCGGCGCGAACAGCGCGATGAAGTCGTACACATAGCGCCGCAGCATGGCGCCGCGGTCCAGCCCCACCCAGGTGGTGTGCTGCGGCAGCAGGTGCGAGGCATCCAGTACCGCGAGGTCCTGGTCCTCCACCGGGTCGATGGCCATGTTGGCCACGATGCCCACGCCGATGCCCAGGCGCACGTAGGTCTTGATCACGTCCGCGTCGCGCGCCGCCAGCGCGATGTTGGGCCGGATGTTGTGTTCGGCGAAGGCCTGCGTCAGCGACGAGGGTCCGGTGAAGCTGAACACGTAGCTGACGATGGGCCATGCGCCCAGCGACTCGAAGGTCAGCGGCCCGGCGTCCACCAGCGGATGGCCGCGCGGCACGATCACCTGCCGGTGCCAGCGGTAGCAGGGCAGGCGCAGGAAGCCGTCGAACAGCGGCGCCGATCCCGTCGCGATGGCAAGGTCGATGCGCCCGGCGCGCGCCATCTCGGCGATCTGCTCCGACGTTCCCTGCAACAGGTTGAGCTGCACGCGCGGATAGCGTTCGCGGAAGGTCTTCACCACCGGCGGCAGCACGTAGCGCGCCTGCGTGTGCGTGGTGCCGATGGACAGCGTGCCGGTGCTGTCGTCCTTGTAGTCGGTGGCGATGACCTTGATGTTCTGGATCTCGCGCAGCACGCGCAGCGCGCACTCGACCACGCGCTCGCCCGGCGGCGTGACGCGCGCCAGCGCACGCCCGTGGCGCTCGAAGATGCGGAAGCCCAGCTCGTCCTCGAGCTGCTTGATCTGCTTGCTGACGGCGGGCTGCGTGGTGTGAAGCTTGGCGGCCGCGGCGGTGACGTTCAGCTCGCTCTGCGCCACCGTGGCCAGGAACCGCAACTGCTGCAGCTTCATCGTCGTGGAACCGGAACGGGGCTTCCTGCCCTTGTCCTCATCGCGGCGCGAGCAGGCCGTCGAACACCCCGCCGTCGGCGAAGTGTGCCTGCTGCACCTGCTCCCAGCCGCCCAGGTCCTGGATGGTGACCATGCGGATGGGCGGGAACACGTCCGGGTACTTCGCGGCCACTTCAGGATCACGCGGACGGTAGAAGTTCCGCGCGATGATTTCCTGGCCGACCGGGCTGTAGAGGTACTTCAGGTATTCCTCGGCCACGGTCTTGGTGCCGCGGCGGATCACCACCTGGTCCACCACCGCCACCGAGGGCTCGGCCAGGATGCTGACCGAGGGCGCGATGATCTCGAACCTGTCGGACCCGAACTCCCGCAGCGCCAGGTGCGCCTCGTTCTCCCAGGAGATGAACACGTCGCCCACGCCGCGCTGCGCGAACGTGGTCAGCGCCGCCCGCGCGCCGGTGTCGAGCACCGGCACGTTGGCGTAGAGCTTCGCCAGGTACTCGCGTGCCGTGGCGTCGCTGCCGCCTGGCTGCTGCAGCGCCCAGGCATACGCGGCCAGGTAGTTCCAGCGGGCGCCGCCCGAGGTCTTCGGGTTCGGCGTCACCACCTTCACGTCCGGCCGCACCAGGTCGTTCCAGTCGCGCACGTTCTTCGGGTTGCCCTTGCGCACCAGGAACACGATGGTGGAGGTGTAGGGCGCGCTGTTGTCCGGCAGGCGCGACTCCCAGTCCGGGGCCAGCAGGCGCCCCTGCCTGACCAGCGAGTCCACGTCGGCGGCCAGGGCCAGCGTGACCACGTCCGCCTCGAGGCCGTCGATCACCGAGCGCGCCTGCTTGCCCGAGCCGCCATGCGACTGCTTGATGCTGACCTGCTGTCCGGTCTTCTCCCGCCAGTATTCGGTGAAGGCCGCGTTGAAGTCCACGTACAGCTCCCGCGTGGGGTCGTACGAGACATTCAGCAACGTCAGGCCGTCGCCCGCGCCGCCGCCGCAGGCGGCCAGCGTCGCGGCAGCCGCGACGCCCAGCAGCCATGATGCAGCGCCGCGGCGGTTCATTGTGGACAGGGTCATTGCAGCTCCTCCCGCAAAAGGCCAGCTTCTCAGAAGCTGGCCTGCACCGTAACACCCCAGGTGCGCGGGTCGGCCGGCTGGCCGGCGATCAGGCCGGTGTTGCCGGGGGTCGTGGCGAGCTGCTCGAAGTACTTCTTGTCGAAGGCGTTCTTCACCCAGCCGTACACGTCCCAGTTGCCGTTGCTGCGGAAGCCGACACGGAAGTTGGCCAGGCCGTACCCGCCCACGTCGGTGTAGATCGAGCGCGAGGGGTTCGAAGAGAAGCGGCTGCGGGCGCTGCCGTCATAGGCGAAGTAGGCCTGTCCCTCGCGGCCCAGCAGGTTCGCCGGGTGCTTGTACTGGAAGCCCCAGGCGCCGGCCCAGCGCGAGATGCCGGCGATCCACTGGCCCGAGATGTCGCAGTTGGCCGGGCTGAAGCCGCCGGGGGTGCCCGGGGGGCTCGGCGGGTTGGCGTCGGTGGCGGTGGTGCCGCCGGCCAGCTCCGGCGGGCAGGGCGCATCCGGGAAGCTCACGTAGGTGCCGTCGGTGAACGCGCCGTTCACGTACAGGCTCCAGCGGTCGTTCGGCTCCCAGGAGAAGTCCGTCTCGATGCCGCGCACGCGCACCTTGTCCGCGCCGGCCAGGTAGCCGCGCAGCACGCCCACGGCATTGTTGGTCACCGTGGTCTGGAAGTCCTTCACGTCGGTCCAGAAGCCGGCCACGTTCAGCGTTGCGGTGCGGTTGAAGAACTGCGTCTTCACGCCCACCTCGTAGCTGTTCACCTTCTCCGGGTCGACCGTGGAGGTCTCGAGCAGCGGATTGCCGACCGCGTCGGTGGGCACGCCGTTGAGCGTGATGCCGCCGGTCTTGAAGCTGCGCGCGTAGGTGGCGTAGGTCAGTACGTCCGGCGTGACCTCGTAGGCCAGCTTCAGGTCGCCCGACAGGTTCCAGTCCTTGAACGTGGCGTCGTAGTGCTGCGGCGCCAGCACGCTGCGCTGCTGCGCCAGCCGCGGATCGGCATAGGCCGGGTCGGTGCTCAGCACCGGCAGCTCCACGCCGTCACCATTGATCACCGTGGAGTGGTAGGAACCCTTCTTCTTGTCCCAGTTCAGGCGCAGGCCGGGCTCGATGCGGAAGCGGTCGGTCACCTTGAACGAGAGCTGGCCGAACAGCGCCGCGCTGGTGTTCCTGAGGTCGATGTCGTTGTACGACGTCAGGCCCAGCAGCACCGTCGGGTCCTGCGACAGCGCATTGGTGGGATTCAGCAGCCACGCGCTGGCGGCAGCGCCCTGCTGCTGCACGCCGTCGGTGTGCAGCTTCTGGTGGAAGCCGAACAGGCCCACCACGTAGTCGATGCGGTCACCCACGTAGGAGTAGCGGAACTCCTGCGTGTACTGGTCCTGGTGGCTGGGGTTCTCCGACTTGGTGGTCACCGGCAGGCCGGTGAAGTCGCGGTCGTTGCTGGGCAGCCAGTCCCAGTAGCGCCACGCCGTCACCGAGGTGAAGCTGCCGCGGCCCACGGGCCTGACCACGCGCACGGCCGCGCCGCCCAGCTCGTTGCGGGCATTGAGGTTGGCATCGACGTCGGTCAGGCGGTCGAAGGGATCAGTGCTCGGCGGCGCATACGGCTGGATGCCCGGGGTGAGCGGGTCGGTGTCCTGGAGGGCCGCAAGCTGCCAGTACTGGCGGCTGGCCGGGCGCTGGGTGGCGCCCACGCGCACGAAGATCTGCGCGCAGCACTCGGCGTTCTGCTTGTTGTAGTCGCCGGAGAAGGTGACCCGGGTATCGCCGGCAAGCCACAGGATCTGGCCACGCACGCCGATGTTGTCCTGCTCGTTGACGCGGTTGCCGGTGGCCACATTGAAGATGGTGCCGTGGCGGCTGGTGGCCGACGCGGCCACGCGCGCGGCCACGTTGTCGCTGAGCGGGCCCGACAGCGCGCCCTTGGCCTGCACGAAGCCGAGGTTGCCCAGCGTCAGCTCGGCCTTGCCCTCGGGATCGAAGGTCGGCGCGCGGGTGGTGATGTTGATGGCGCCGGCGGTGGTGTTCTTGCCGTACAGCGTGCCCTGCGGGCCGCGCAGCACCTCCAGGCGCTCCACGTCGAGGAAGTCGAACGTGGAGGCCGCGGCCCGGGCGTAGTACACGTCGTCCACGTACAGGCCCACGCCCTGCTCGATGCCGTCGTTGGTCAGTCCGAACGGCGCACCCAGGCCGCGGATGTTGGCGGCGGAGTTGCGCGGGTTCTGGGCATAGAACTGCAGCGTCGGCTGGATCTGGGTCAGGCGCGCCACGTTGAAGCTGCC
>QGUX01000311.1 GCA_003242275.1 Pseudomonadota bacterium
TGCCGCCCCGGGGCGGCGCGGGTGCCCAGGTCGAAGCAATGCGGGGCGTTCGTGCCGGGCGGCCTGCCGCGCGGTGCGCCGCCCCCCAGCTCGTTGCTGCAGGCCCACAGCGGGCCGCTGGCTTCGTCGGCGAACACGCGGAAGATCTGCCTGGCCCCGCCGGTGCCGGGCTGGATGAAGACCTCGGCGGTGGCCTGCCCCGGAGGCACGCGGAAAATCAGGGATTGCCCTACGCTGCCGATGTACAGGGTGCCGTCGCTGCGCGAGGTGATGCTTTCGGGGAATACCCGGGTGCCGGGTATCGAGATCTCGGCCGGCGGGGATGCTGCTGCGGCGGCGTCGGCGGCGGGTTCAACCGGCGCATCGCCCCGTGAACACCCTGCCGTCACGGCCAGTCCGGTCGCCAGCAATGCGGCCATCCCGATCCGGGTCACATTTCTGTCCATGGCTTGGAATTCCTCCCTCGGTTGACGGTCCCAACATGTGACGAAGTCCCCGATCCTACACCCGGGCCGGCGGACGGGGCGGCAGGAGGATTCAGGGGCGATTCAGCCGACCGGTTGCAGACTTGGTCCCAGGATGGCTGATCAACTAGACTTCGCCGCGATTTTTTCCACTTGAGTTTCGGGGGTTTACCTGAGATGAATCGTCTGACCCGGATTGGTACTTTCACTGCGCTGGCGGCGGTGTCGGCACTCGCCCTCGCGCAGGACGCCATCACCAAGGCTGGTTCGCAGGCCGAGGCCGACAAGGCCATCGAGGCCCGCCAGGCCATCTTCAAGGAGATCAAGGATCTGAACGATCCGATCGGCCGCATGCTGCGTCCGAACGGCCCGCAGCTCGACCCCGCGCTGGTCGCCACCAACGCGGCCAAGATCGCCGAGCTGGGCGCGAAGATCCCGGCGGCCTACCAGGTCGACACCCGCGGCTTCACCGCCACCAAGACCGGTGCCCTGGACGGCATCTGGAACAGCTTCCCCGACTTCAAGAGCAAGGCCGATGCGCTGGTGACCGCGGCGAATGCCGCCGCCGAGGCCGGCCGGTCGGGTGATGCGGCCGCCACGCGGCGCGCCATCGGCGGCATCGGCCGCGCCTGCGGCGGCTGCCACGACGCCTACCGCCAGAAGGAATAAATCCCCGAGGCATCCGGCGCGGTCTTTCACCACCGCGCCCACGGGCCGGAAGATCCTTTGATGATCTTCCGGCCCTTTTCATTGCAGGAGCGTCAGTAGTCCCCGTAGTCCTCGAACTCGGGCAGCGGCGGCGCCAGTTCGAGCAGCAGCCACACCGCGAACGCGGAGACGAGGATCACCACCAGCGCCTTGAGCCACTGCGAGCCGGCGATGGCCTCCTGCGGAGGAACCTGGTCCGCGGGCTTCTTGCCCGTGATCATCGCGCCGACCAGGTTCTGCCTCTTCACGAACACGTAGAACAGCACGGCCAGGATGTGCAGGCCGATCACCCACAGCAGCACGTCGAAATTGGCCACGTGGAAGGCCTTGAACCTGCTGGCGGTCGCCGCCTCCACCGCCGGGTTGTAGGGCGCCAGGTAGATCTCGGTGTTGTCGATCAGGAACAGGCCGGTGAAGGCCTGCGCGCTGACCATGGCCAGCAGCACCACCACGGACCAGGCGCCCAGCGGGTTGTGGCCCGGCGCCGGCACGTAGCCGGGACCACGTACCGAGCGCAGGTACTCCAGCGTCTTCGCCGGCCCCTTGATGAAGCTGGAAAAGCGTGCGTGGCGCGGCCCGACGAAGCCCCAGATCACGCGGAAGACCAGCAGCCCGATCGTCCAGTAGCCGATCCAGAAGTGGATCTGCGCGTAACCGTAGAACTGCTCGCCGATCTCGAGGAACTCGCCCTGGTTGCTCTTCTCGGCCGTGTACCAGGAAGCGGCGATGGACAGCACCAGGAGCCAGTGGAACAGGCGCAGCGGCAGGTCCCAGACCAGGCGCTTGGAGGAAGCTTTTTCAGGCATAGAGGATTCCCCGATGACAGAAGGACAGGTGACGGAGGAAACGGAGGGGCAGGCAAAAAACTGCGGGCGATTCTATCCAATCAGGTGACGTGCACGTCCACCAGCATGGGACCGCCGGCAGACAGCGCGGTTCCGAGCGCCTCGCGGAGTTCCGCCGCGCGCGTGACGCGCAGCGCCTCGCAGCCCTGCCCGCGTGCGATCTGCACGAAGTCGATGCCGGGCAGCCCGGTGCCCACCGGGTCCCCCAGCCCGAACCGGCGCGAGAAGGATTTCAGCGCCGCATAGCCGCCGTTGTTGACGATGACCACCGTGAGCGGCAGCCGGAGCTGCGCGGCGGTCCACAGCGCCTGGATCGAGTACATGGCCGAGCCGTCGCCAAGCAGCGCGATCACGCGCGTGCCGCGCCGGGCGAGCGCGATGCCCACTGCCGCCGGCAGCGAATGCCCGAGTCCGCCGCTGCTGCAGGTGTAGAAGGTGTTCGGCTTCAGGATGGGCAGGTGCTCGTGCATGGGCTCGCGTGTGCCCGGTGCCTCCTCGACGATGATGGAATCGGGCGCGCGCAGGTCGGCCAGCGTCTGCAGCAGCAGCGCCTCGGTGACCGGATCGGCCTCGGGCACCCGCGGCGCGCGCGTGCGGCCGCGCTGCGCGGCCGGTGCGCCATCGCGCGGATGCACCCGGAGCAGCTCCTCGATGGCTGCGCCCACGCCTCCCACGATGGCATCGCCGAGCACCGAGGAGGCGGCCCAGTCCGGATCCTCGGTCACCTGGTACACCGCCACGCCTTCCGGCACGTACGCGCCTTCGCCTTCCGCATGGTAGGTGAACACCTGCGCGCCGAAGGCCACCACCACGTCGTGGCCGGCCAGCCGTTCGCGGATGGCCTCGCGGAAGGCCGGCAGGAAGCCGGCGAACAGCGGATGGTCCTCGGGAAAGCTGCAGCGCCCGATCAGCGGACTGGCCCACACCAGCGCGCCGTGCATCTCGGCCAGCCGCACGATGGCCTCCCAGGCGCCGTCGCGGTCGATGGCGGCGCCGACCACGAAGGCGGGCCGGCGGCTCCGGCCCAGCGCCTGGCCCAGGCGCGCCAGCGCCGCCGCATCGGCGCGCTGCACGCCCGCGACACTGCGCGGCGCG
>QGUX01000078.1 GCA_003242275.1 Pseudomonadota bacterium
GCGCAGCGCGGCTCGATGCGGTCGGGCGCCGCCTCGAGCACGCGCACCAGCCCGGCCTCGTCGTGGCTGCGCGAACGGCGGCGGATGCGGTACTCGACCAGCTCGCCGGGCAGCGCGCCGGCGACGAACACGGTCTTGCCCGCGCCGCGAACCACGCCCCAGCCCTCGTGGTTCAGCGCGTCGACGCGGCCGGTGAGCGACTCGTTCAGGGCTGCCCGGGCGTTGGCCATGCCGCCAGGAACTCGCGATGGTGGGGCTGCCCGGACGCGGCCAGCATGGCGCGCACGCGCGCGCACTCCTCCTGGTAACCCTCGTCCGTGAGCCGGCCGCGCATGCGGTCGAAGGACAGCAGCACCAGGTAGGTGTTCAGCACGTCGGTCTCGCAATAATTGCGGATACCGGCGATGTTGCCAGCCAGCCAGGCATCCCAGACCTGCGCGCCGGAAAAGCCCAGCTTGCCGGGCAGGCCGAGCAGCAGCGCCATGCTGGACAGCGACACGCGGCCGCGCGACTGGTAGCCCGCGAGCACGTCCATCAGGTCGAGGTGGCGCCAGTGGAAGCGGCCGAGGTAGTTGTTGTAGCGGAAGGCCGCATCTTCGTCGCCCGTTTCCCAGTAGCGCGCCGCGCGCACGCCGTGCAGCATGCAGCGATAGTGCATCACCGGCAGGTCGAAGCCGCTGCCGTTCCAGGACACCAGGTCCGGGGTGAAGCGCTCGATGCCGTCGAAGAATCGCTCCAGCAGCTCGCGCTCGCCGCTGCCCGGTTCGCCGAGGCTCCAGAGCTTCAGCGTCTCGCCCCGCCGCAGCAGGCAGGCGATGGCCACCACGCGCTGCTGCTCCAGCGGCAGGAAGTCGTTGCCCGTCTGCTCGCGCCGCAGCGCCGTCATCGCCGTGGCAACCTCGGCGTCGGTGAGGCCCGCAAGTCCCAGCGCCCGCCGGCCGTACTCCACGTCGGGCACGGTCTCGATGTCGAACACCAGGTAGTTCATTGCCGCGCCGCCAGCATCAGCGCCTTCATCTCGCGCACGGCCTCGGCGAGGCCGGTGAACAGCGCGCGGCCCACGATGGCATAGCCGATGTTCAGCTCCACGATCTCGGGAATGGCCGCCACCCGTTGCACATTGTGGTAGTCGAGGCCGTGGCCGGCATGCACGGTGAGTCCCATCGAGTCCGCCAGCCGTGCGGCCGCGTGCAGGCGTTCCAGCTCCTGCGCGCGCGCCGGCCCGGTGCGCTCGGCATAGGTGCCGGTGTGCAGCTCGATGACGCGCGCGCCCACCGCCGCGGCGGCCTCGATCTGGACCGGATCCGGATCGATGAACAGCGACACGCGGATGCCGGCGGCGGCCAGGCGCGAAACCGCATCGCGCAGCGCCGGCTGCTGCCCGGCCACGTCCAGTCCGCCCTCGGTGGTGAGCTCCTCGCGCCGCTCGGGCACCAGGCAGCAGTCCGAAGGCGCCAGGCGCGTGGCGATGTCCAGCATCTCGGCGGTGGCCGCCATCTCCAGGTTCAGCCGCGTCTGCATCATCGGCAGCAGCGTGAACACGTCGCGGTCCACGATGTGGCGGCGGTCCTCGCGCAGGTGCATGGTGATGCTGTCGGCGCCGGCCTGCTCGGCCAGCAGCGCCGCATGCACCGGATCGGGATGGCGCGCGCGGCGCGCATTGCGCACCGTCCCCACATGGTCGACGTTCACGCCCAGCGCGATCGTTCTCATCGTCAATGTCCCTGCCAGCTTCGTTCGAACTGCTTCAGTGAAATCGCCACGTCGCGGGTGCGCAGGTCCCTGCCCTCCAGGCACTGCGTCATGCGCGCCTTGAGTACCGGACGCAGCCGCTCGAGTTCCTCCGGGTCGTCGAAGCGCGCTTCCTCCAGCCCCGCGATGCCGTAGCCCAGGATCTCCAGCAGCCGCTTCTCGTACAGCCGCAGTACCTTCTCCTGCCGCGCGTCGGTGCGCAGGCCTTCCAGCACCCCGCGGTAACAGGCGAACAGTTCCGGCTGCGGATCATGGCGCGCGGTCAGCGCCAGCACCAGCTCCGAGCAGTACCACGCCGACATCATCCGCGCAGGCGGCAGCGGCGATGCCGGCAGGGTGGCATGGTCGATCTCGGCGTGGATCAGGCGCGGCGCCTCGCCACGCCCGGCCCAGGAGACCAGCAGCGGCACGAAGGGCTGCAGCACGCCGGCCAGCTTCGCCTTCGTGCCGCGCACGCCGCGCGCGAACGCCGACAGGCGGCCATGCGTGGCGGTGAACAGCTCGATGATGGAGCCATTGTCCTCCCACGGGCGCCGGTGCAGCACGAAGGCCTGCACCAGTTCGGCTCGCTGCACGGCCTATTCCTCCACGCCGAGCTGGCGCAGCGCCTGGGCATTGTCGGCCCAGTCCTCGCGCACCTTCACCCACAGCTGCAGGTGCAGGCGCCGCCCCAGCAGCTGGTTCAGCTCGCGCCGTGCCGCCGAACCCACGCGCTTGAGCCGCTCGCCGCGTGCGCCGATCACGATGGGCTTGTGGCCGGCCTTCTCCACCCAGATCACCGCCGAGACCACGAGCTGGCCGTCCTCCTCCTCGCCGGTGGCCTCCACCTCCACGGCAATGCCGTAGGGCAGCTCCTCCTCCAGCTCCAGGGTGAGCTTCTCGCGGATGATCTCGGCAATGCGGAAGTTCTGGCCTCGATCGGTGACCTGGTCCGGCGGGAACATGGGCGGGGACTCGGGCAGGTGCCGTGCGATCACCCCGGCGAGGCGCCGCGCGTCCTCCTCCTTCAGCGCCGACAGCGGCACCACCTCGGCGAAGTCGTGCCGCTCCGCCAGCCTGGCGAGGAAGGGCAGCAGCTTCTCGCGCGGCTTCACCCGATCGACCTTGTTCACCACCGCGATCACCGGGCGGTTGGCAGCCTTCGCCCGCTGCAATGCCAGCTCGTCCTCGTCGCCGAAGCGCAGCGCCTCGACCACGAACACCACGAGGTCCGCGTCCATGGCGGCGGCGGCGGCGGCGCGGTTCATCGCACGGTTCAGCGCCCGCCCCTCCTTGCGATGCAGGCCGGGTGTGTCGACGAAGGCGATCTGCGCATGCGGCAGGTTCACCAGCCCCAGCACCCGGTGGCGCGTGGTCTGCGGCTTGGGCGTGACGATGGACACCTTGCTGCCGGTCAGCGCGTTCAGCAGCGTGGACTTGCCCACGTTGGGCCGCCCGATCAGCGCCGCGAAGCCGGCGCGATGCCCCGTGGCAGGTCCGCCGCTCATCGGCCCCAGAGCTCCGCGAGCTGGTCCAGGAGCTTCCCGGCCGCCTGCTGCTCGGCGCGCCGGCGGCTCGAGCCCGTGCCCTGCGCCGCCAGGGGTTGCTCCCGTCCCGACAGGTGCGCCTCGCAGCGCACCGTGAACACCTGCTCGTGGGGCTCGCCCACGGTGCTCTCCAGCACGTAGGCCGGCAGTGCCTCGCCGCGCCCCTGCAGCAGTTCCTGCAGGCGGGTCTTGGCGTCCTTCAGCCCCTCGGGCCGCAGCGATTCGAGCTGGGGTGCATACAGCCTGAGGATCAGGCCGCGCACCTCGTCCAGGCCGCCTTCCAGGTACATGGCGCCGAACAGCGCCTCGGTGGCGTCGGCGAGGATGGATTCGCGGCGGAAGCCGCCCGAGCGCAGCTCGCCGCTGCCCAGGTGCAGCATGGCACCGATGCCGATCTGCGCGCCGATCTGCGCCAGCGGCGCGCTGCTGACCAGGCGCGCACGCAGGCGCGAGAGGTCACCCTCGTCCGCGGCGGCGAAGCGCCGGAACAGCTCCTCGGCGATCACCATGCCGAGCACGGCGTCGCCGAGGAATTCGAGGCGTTCGTTGTTGTCCTGGCGGGCACTGCGATGGGTCAGGGCCGAACGGTACAGGTCGATCTGCCGCACCTCGCGGCCGAGCAGCCCGCACACCCAGGCGGCGATGGCCTCGTCGCCCGCGCGCGCCGGCGCAGGCGCGTTCATGGCGGGATCCTGCTGGTTACTGGATGACCACACGCCGGTCGAAGGTGACCAGCAGGTTGATGTCCGCGAACAGCGGCGCCACCTGCTCGTAGTTGACCTCGATCACCCATTCGCTGCCGTCCCGCGCCACCCGGATCTGGTCGACGCTCGGCGTCTCGATGCCCTCGACGTTGAAGCGCCGTGAAATGGAGGTGCGCACGGCGCCGGGATTGACCGAGGTCTCGGTGCGGGCCTCCTGCGCGGCCTGTTCCACGGCATTGGCGACCTTGACGTGGTTGAGGTAGATGGGGATGAGCCTGATCGCCATGTAGAGCACGATGGCCATGGGGATCAGCAGCACGACCCAGCCGATGAACGTGATGCCCGCCTGCCGCTTGCGCATGTGTCGAGACCTCTGTCCTCAGTCGATGCGTTGACCGATGCGTCCCCAGTTGATCTTGCTCCAGCCGCGACGCTCCAGGTCGAAATTGAACCAGACCCGGCGCGCGCCACCGACGAGGTTCTCCTCGGGGACGAACCCCCAGTAGCGCCCGTCCTCGCTGTTGTCGCGATTATCGCCGATCATCAGGTAACTGCCAGCCGGCACTTCCACTTCCTGCATGTCACCATTGTCCGCCATGCCCGGTCGTGACAGAAGTTCAGGATCCTCCTCGCAGGGGTAGTTGTACCTGATGCGCCGGTCACAGGATGGCAGCAGCATCTGCACCCCGAGCCGGTGGGGCGTGCGGCAGGAAATGGCCTGGTGCACGTGCTCGCCGGTGCGCACCTGGGCCAGGCGCATGTTCACGTAGCAGCCGTCGCTGTAGCGTCCCAGGTCCGTCTCGGGCAGGGGTTCGCCATTGACATAAATGCGGTCGTCCTGCACCCGGACCCGGTCCCCCGGCAGGCCCACCACCCGCTTGATGTAGTTCATCGAGGGATTCAGCGGGTAGCGGAACACCACCACGTCGCCCCGCCGTGGCTCCCCGAGGTCGAGGATCTTCCTGTTGGTCACCGGGAGCCTCAGGCCGTAGGCGAACTTGTTGACCAGGATGAAGTCGCCGGCGTGCAGCGTCGGCATCATCGAATCGGAGGGAATGCGGAAGGGTTCGAACAGGAAGGAGCGCAGCAACAGCACCACCACCACCACCGGCACCATGCTGCGGGCGTAGTCGACGGTACCGGGCTCGGGAACGGCCTCGGGATTCCTGCCCGCCGCCCGGGCGGCGCGGGCGCGTTGCGGCGCGAACACCCAGCGGTCCAGCGCCCAGACGGCGCCGCCGACCACGCTGGCCACCACCAGCACCAGCCCGAAGTCGAGCTGCTCGGAGCGCACCAGGCGGAGGACGCCCGCGACCAGCAGCACCGGCAGCATGCCGTAGAGCGCCTTCAGGAACGGCGCATCCTCGGCCGCCGCGGGCAGCGCGGCCAGGCGCCGGCGAGGGCGCAGGAACCAGTCGTCGACGACCACGACGGCCAGCACCGGCCACAGCAGCCACGTCAGCACCAGGATGATCTGATCGAACACGCCTCGCTCCGCCCTACTTCTTGCCGACCTTCAGCACCGCCAGGAATGCCTCCTGCGGGATCTCCACCGAGCCTACCTGTTTCATGCGCTTCTTGCCTTCCTTCTGCTTTTCCAGCAGCTTGCGCTTGCGCGACACGTCGCCGCCGTAGCACTTGGCCAGCACGTTCTTGCGCAGCGCCTTCACGGTGGCGCGCGCGATCACGTGCGAGCCGATCGCGGCCTGTACGGCCACCTCGAACATCTGCCGCGGGATCAGCTCGGAGAGCTTGTCGACCAGCTCGCGGCCGCGCGCATAGGCCGAGTCCTTGTGCACGATGATGGACAGCGCATCCACCCGGTCGCCGTTGATCAGGATGTCGAGCTTGACCAGCGGCGCGCTGGCGAAGTGGCTGAATTCGTAGTCGAAGGAGGCGTAGCCGCGGCTGACGCTCTTCAGGCGGTCGAAGAAGTCCAGCACCACCTCCGCCAGCGGCAGCTCGTACTGCAGCGACACCTGCGTGCCCAGGTACAGCATCTTCTTCTGCACCCCGCGCTTCTCGCTGCACAGCTGCAGCACGCCGCCGACGTGCTCCGGCGGCACCAGGATGTTGGCGATGATGATGGGTTCGCGCAGGTCCGCGATCTCGTTCACCGGCGGCAGACGCGCGGGATTGTCGACGTACACGCTGCTGCCGTCGGTCTTGACCACCTCGTACACCACCGTGGGCGCGCTGGTGATCAGGTCGAGGTTGTACTCGCGCTCCAGCCGCTCCTGCACGATGTCCATGTGCAGGAGGCCGAGGAAGCCCACGCGGAAACCGAAGCCCAGCGCCGTGGACACCTCCGGCTCGTAATGCAGCGCCGAGTCGTTCAGGCGCAGCTTGGCCAGCGCGTCGCGGAAGGCCTCGTAGTCCTCGGTGTTGACCGGGAACACGCCGGCGAACACGCGCGGCTGCACCTTCTTGAAGCCCGGCAACGGCGCCGGGGCCGGGCGGGCGTCTCCGGTGATGGTGTCGCCGACCGGCGCGCCGTCGATCTCCTTGATGCCGGCCACCACGAATCCCACCTCGCCGGCCGCCAGCTGCGGCAGCACCTCGGTCTTCGGCGTGAAGCGCCCGAGCTTGTCCACGGTGTACGTGCGCCCGGTGGACATCACGCGGATCTTCTCGCCCGGCTTCATGGTGCCGTTGACCACGCGCACCAGCGACACCACGCCCACGTAGTTGTCGAACCAGGAATCGATGATCAGCGCCTGCAGCGGCGCGTCGCGCTCGCCCCTGGGAGGCGGGATGCGCCGGATCAGTGCCTCGATCAGCTCGGGCACGTTCTCGCCGGTCTTGGCCGATACGCGCACCGCATCGGTGGCGTCGATGCCGATGATGTCGCCGATCTCGCGGATCACCCGCTCGGGCTCGGCCGAGGGCAGGTCGATCTTGTTGAGCACCGGCACCACCTCGAGCCCCTGCTCGATGGCGGTGTAGCAGTTGGCCACGCTCTGCGCCTCCACGCCCTGCGCGGCGTCCACGACCAGCAGCGCGCCCTCGCAGGCGGCCAGGCTCCGCGACACCTCATAGGAGAAATCCACGTGGCCGGGGGTGTCGATCAGGTTCAGCTGGTAGCGCCGCCCGTCCACCGAGTCGTAGAACAGCGTGACGCTCTGGGCCTTGATCGTGATGCCCCTTTCCCGCTCCAGCGCCATGTTGTCCAGCACCTGGGACTGCATCTCGCGTTCGGCCAGGCCGCCACAGATCTGGATCAGGCGGTCGGCAAGCGTGGACTTGCCGTGGTCGACGTGGGCGATGATCGAGAAATTGCGGATTGCGGAGAGTTCGCTGGACAAGTTGCGGCCCGGAATGGGGTCAGTGATCGGCCGCGCATTCTACCCCAGCGCCCTGCTGGCCGCTTCAGCGGGCCCGGAGCAGCCTCAGGAGCTCGTCCCGGTCCAGCCGGTGGCGACAGACCACCGCCCCGCCCCACAGCAGCACGGGGATGTCCAGCCCGTAGCGTCGCCTGAGGACGGGATCGGAGTCCACGTCGACCTTGTGCACGGGCGGCAACGGGCATTCGCGCGCCAGCGCGGCCAGCCCGGCCTCGAACTCCTCGCACAGGCCGCACTCGGGCCGGGTCAGCAGCAGCAGCGGCGGAACGGGCTCACTCAGGCCGGACAGCCTCGGCAATCTGTTTGGCGGTGGCGAGCGGCATCTCGCCGACCACCACCACGCGCACGTCGTCGAGACGGAGCTGGTAGGAGGCGAGCGGGCCGTCGGCGACGCTGAAGTTCCCCACTTCGGCGCCGGCCGGCGCGATGAACACGTCGGCCCAGGAGATGCCGTCGGAGACGATGAAGCGCGCCCGCGGTCCCTTGGCGTTGGCCTCCTCCTCGGGCGAATTGAAGATGCGCGAACGGTAGCCGGCCGGCAGCAGCTCGCCCCGCACCACGTAGGCCCGCGGCAGCTTCGGGTTGTGCATGGGCGTGAACTGGTCCCAGCTCAGCCAGAGGAAGTTGCGGGCATCCACGTCGACCATCAGTTCGCCGTCGGCGATGCTGGCCGGCAGGGCCGGCGGGCTGATGAAGGCGATCTCCTTGAGCACCTTGCCATCCAGCGTGGTGCGCTGGAACTTCAGCGGCAGCGCACTCTCGGCGTCGAGCCAGAAACGGTAGCCGTAGCGCAGGTCGTCCCTGGGATCGATGTGGATGACCCGCACGTCGCGGCCGAGCAGCTGCGCGCGCCCCAGGTCGCGGATGTCGTACCAGCGGGCCGAGAAGCGGTCCAGGCCGTTGAGCGCCGGCAGGTAGCCGAAGCTGCGATGGCGCGTCTGCACGATCACGCGCTTCTGCTCGGGCCGGAATTCCGCCCAGCGCGCACCCTTGCGCTTCTGCTGGTAGCCGGAGCGGTCGGTGGAGATGACCCGCTCGACCATCTCGCCGTCCTTCATGCGATGGATGATGCGGTACACCTCCGAGCGCTCGCCGAAGCGCTGCCGCAGCACGCCATCGTAGTTCTGGTTGACGACGGCGTGGTTCATGCGCTGGATCCACGCACGGGCCTCCTCGGCCGCGCCGGCCTGCCCGGCAGGCACCGGGCCGGCCAGCGCAAAGAGCGCCGCACCGGCGATGTGCGCCGCCCACCATCGTCTCGTCTTCTGGATCATCCCCGACCTAGCGCCACGCGCTGATCTCGTCTTCCGTGAGCTCCACTCCGCCATGCACCAGGTCGAGGCTGGACCGCAGGGCCGACGCGGCCTCCTCGCTGTGCGCGACCAGATAGTAACCCAGGGAGGCGTCGACGCGACGCGACGGCTGTGCGGGGGCGTTCTCGCCCGGCGTGGTGTAGCCCGCGGCTTCGTTCTGCGCCATCAGCACGCCGCCATCCGTGCCGCCGGGCAGCACGCCACGCACCATGAAGATGGAGACGGCGGCCACGCCGGCGGCGATGGCACCGCCCAGCGCGCCGCGGCCGAACGACCAGAAGCGCGAGGCAGGCTCGGCGGCGGCGCGACGCTGGCGCACCGGCAGCGCCGTCACGTTGTGCTCGCGCTCGGCGGCCAGCCTCGCCTGCACGCGGTCGGCGACGCTGTTGACCGGGGAACCGAGGGGTTCGGAACGCAGGCAGGCGCCGATCAGCGCATAGCGCTCCCAGGTGGTGCGCGTGGAAGGATCCTTCAGGGCGCGCCGGATCACCATCTCCGCCTGCTCGCGCGGCAGCTCGCCGTCGAACAGGGCGGACAACTGACTGATTCTTTCCTCGCTCATCCAGACTCCTCGGCACGGCCCAGGCCGCCTTCGAAAACTTCCGACAGTTTGCGGTCGATCGCCTCGCGGGCGCGGAAGATCCGCGACCGCACGGTGCCGACCGGACAGTCCATCGCCTGCGCGATGTCCTCGTAGCTCAATCCTTCCAGCTCGCGCAACACGATCGCTGTGCGCAGGTCCTCGGGCAACTCGTCGATGGCACGGTTGACCGTGGCGCGAATCTCCTCGGTCGCGAGCAGGCTCTCCGGGGTCTCCGGGTCCGCCAGCCGCGCCTGCATGGCGTGGGATTCCTCCACGTTCTGCAGGTCCAGGTCGAACTCCACGGGATTACGGTCCTTCGACACCAGCGCGTTCTTGGCGGTGTTGATCGCAATCCGGTAGAGCCAGGTGTAGAAGGCGCTGTCCCCCCGGAACTGGGGCAGTGCCCGGTATGCCTTGATGAACGCCTCCTGTGCCACGTCCTCCGCGTCGCCCGGGTCCCGGAGATAGCGCGAAACCAGCTTCACTACCTTGTGCTGGTACTTGCGCACCAGCAGGTCGAAGGCGCTCTTGTCGCCCTTCTGTACCCGCTGGACCAGGCCAAGGTCACCGGTATCCAGGCTCATCAGACATCCCAGGTTTCCCGCACCCGGCGGTCGCCCGGCATGCCTGTTACATGGACCCCGCTGATGACGAAAAGTTCGGCCGCGGCCGGCGAGGCAGGGGAAATTCCGTGGTCGTTCAAGGCAGTTCTTGCTCGCCGCAGTGGATGTCCCAGTTTAGCGCAACGCGTGCGGCATGGATGTGGCAGTGCACCATGCCTCCCTGCGCACGTCCACTCCGGATGATTCCCTGCCGGCAGCACCGCCGGCCCGGGCCGTGCTGGCCGGGCTGCGGAAACCGAAGCCGCAGGCGGGCCGGGACGGGCGAGGCGACGCCCCGACGCTGACTCACTGGTGGAAGGCCGGCGCCGCACGCTGCCGCGGAGCTTCGCGCGGCGGCTGATCCAAGTTGCCCGGCAGCAGCAGGCGTGACACACCCGGCGCCACCGCTTCGGCGCCCTGGTCCACCAGCACGAGACGGCGGCGGAGCGCCGCGAGCTGCGCCGCCTCGAGGTTGTCCGGGCCGATCAGCCGCCGCCTGCGGCCCGAATTGCCGTCCAGACACAGCAGCAGCCACGGGCCGAGGCGCAGGCTCGAGGGCGCGAGCCGGACTTCCTCCACCCCACCACCGGCGACGATGAGGTGAAGCCTGCCCCGGGCCGTGATCACGAGCCGCTCGGGCCTGCGCAAGTCCGGCGCCTGCCGGAGCCGCTCGTGAAGCCGGCAGGCCAGCGGCATGGCCGCCACCAGCAACGCGACCAGTGGATGGCCGAGCAGCACCAGTTCGACCGCATACGCCGCCTGCAGGGCGATGAACACGCGCTCCAGCCTTCGCGCCAGCACGGACTCGCGCAGCACGATGACGATGCCGTGCCTGGCAGGCCGCGGCGCGGAGGAGGGATCCCGCCAGCTCCGCTCGAGCCTCCTGGCCAGTTCCGCCAGCAGGGCCCGGCCACGTTCACGCAGTTCGAGGCGCATGCCCCAGCATGACGCCGCTTCGTGGCGGGAGACGCGTGGATATCTGCCGCGTGCAGCCACTTTCCACCCCGTTCGGGAGAGGGACCCGGGACCGTTCCGCAGGCATCATCTGCACCCCTGGATGAATCGTTCCTTTCCGCATGGGTTCCCTCGCTGATACCTCCCCTTCCGCCGCCGCGGTGGCGCCGCGCGGCGGCGGCGGGCTTTCCGCCACCATCGGCGCGTTCGCCATCTGGGGCATGTTCCCGCTGTACCTGCGCGCGCTGGCGGTCGTGCCGGAGCTGCAGCTCGTGGCCCATCGCGTGGCCTGGGCCTGCGTGTTCGTGCTGGCGTGGATCGCGCTGCGCGGCGAGCTGGCCTCGCTGCGCCAGGCCTTCACGCACCGCGGCGTGCTGCTGCGGCTCACCGCGACCGCCGCGCTGATCACCGCCAACTGGCTGGTGTTCGTATGGGCGGTGGCCAACGACCGCGTGGTGGAAACCAGCCTCGGCTACTTCATCAATCCGCTGGTGAACGTGGTGCTGGGGGTGATCCTGCTGCACGAGAAGCTCAACCGCGCGCAGTGGACCGCGGTGCTGCTGGCGGCGGCGGGTGTCGTCTACCTGACCCTCGCCGCGGGCCACCTGCCGTGGATCGCGCTGACGCTGGCGCTGTCGTTCGGCCTGTACGGCTTCATCCGCAAGACCGCGCACGTGGAGTCGCTGCCCGGACTGGCGGTGGAAACCGCACTGCTGGCACCGCTGGCCATCGGCTACCTCGCCTGGGCGGCGGCGGAAGGCAGCGGCGCCATGGGCCACGAGGGCCTCACCGTCGACGTGCTGCTGGTGGCCAGCGGCGCCGTCACCGCCATCCCGCTGTTCCTGTTCTCCTACGGGGCGCGGCGGCTGCCCTATTCCACCGTGGGCATCATCCAGTACCTGGCCCCCACGCTGCAGCTGGCCACGGCGGTGCTGCTGTTCCACGAGCCCTTCGGGCGCGATCGCGCCATCGGCTTCGCCTGCATCTGGATCGCGCTGCTGGTCTACGCGGGCGACGGGCTGGTCAGGTCGCGGCGGACGCCGGCCTGAGCGACAACAGCCGCGCAAGCAGGCGCTGCGTGGGCTCATCGGGCGGCCGGTCGCGTCCGTACAGGTAGTCCACCAGCACCGGATCGGGCTGTTCCAGCAGATGCTCGAATGCGGCCTGCTCGTCGGCCGCGGCAGCGGGCCAGCACTCCTCGAGGTAGCGCATCAGCAGCAGGTCGAGCTCCTTCATGCCACGGCGGCAGCGCCATGCCAGCCGCCCCCGCCCCGAATCCATCGTTTCAGTTGCGGCGCTGGTCGATCATGCGCTTGATCTCGGCGATCGCGCGCGCCGGGTTCAGGTCCTTGGGACAGGCCTCGGTGCAGTTCATGATGGTGTGGCAGCGGTACAGGCGGAAGGGATCCTCGAGTTCATCCAGCCGCTCGCCGGTGGCGTCGTCGCGGCTGTCGACGATCCAGCGGTAGGCCGCCAGCAGCGCCGCCGGTCCCAGGTAGCGGTCCGAGTTCCACCAGTAGCTGGGGCAGGAAGTGGAGCAGCAGGCGCACAGGATGCAGGCGGAGGGCCGGTCGAGCTTCTCCTGCTCTTCCTTGGACTGCAGCCGCTCGCGGTCGGTGGGCACCGGCGAGTGCGACACCAGCCACGGCTTGACCGCGGCGTACTGGGCGTAGAACTGCGTCAGGTCGGGCACCAGGTCCTTCACCACCGGCATGTGCGGCAGCGGGTAGATGCGCACCTCGCCGCCCCTGATGTCGCTGATCGCCTTGGTGCAGGCCAGCGTGTTCTTGCCGTCGATGTTCATCGCACAGGAACCGCAGATGCCCTCGCGGCAGGAACGGCGGAAGGTCAGCGTGGGATCGATCTCGTTCTTGATCTTCAGCAGCGCGTCCAGGACCATCGGGCCGCAGGCCGCCAGGTCGACCTCGTAGGTGTCGATGCGCGGGTTCTCGCCGCTGTCGGGGTCGTAGCGGTAGATGCGGAAGGTCATCACCTGCTTCGCGCCGGCCGGTGCCTTGTGCACCTTGCCGTCCTTGTTGATGCGCGAGTTGGGCGGAAGGGTGAACTCGGCCATCAGTACGTTCTCGGCTTCAGGGGTACGGTTTCCACGTCGCTGGTGAGCGTGTTCAGGTGCACGCGGCGGTAGCCGATGCGCGTGG
>QGUX01000079.1 GCA_003242275.1 Pseudomonadota bacterium
CGGTGCGGGGACTGCGGTGGATCCACCGGGACTGGGCCTGGTGCCGCAGATGAGCGTGGCCGAGAACCTGTACCTGGGACAGGAGCCGCGGCGCGGCGGCCTCGTCGACCATGCGCGCATGCTGGCCGATGCCGAGGCGCTGCTGGCGCGCCACGGCATCGACGTGCCTGCCGCCGCGCCGGTGGAATCCCTCGGCGTGGGGCAGCGCCAGCTGGTGGAGATCGCGCGCGCCCTGCGCCGTGATTCGAAGGTGCTGATCCTGGACGAACCCACTGCCGCGCTCACCGGGCACGAGGTGGAAGTATTGCTGCGCATCGTGCGCGAGCTGGCCGCCAGGGGCGTGGGCTGCATATACATCTCGCACCGCCTCGACGAGGTGTTCGCCATCGCCGACCGCATCACCGTGCTGCGCGACGGCCGCAGCATCGTGACGCTGGAGGCCGCCACCGCCACGCGTGAGGAAGTGATCGGCCACATGGTGGGACGGCGCATCGAGGACCTGTTCCCGCGCCGGCGCGGCCAGCCCGGCGCCTGCCTGCTGGCGGTGCGCAACCTCACCGTGGCGCCTGCTGAAGGCGCACGCCCGCGCCTCACCGGCATCTCGCTGGAACTGCGCGCGGGCGAGGTGCTGGGCATCGGCGGCCTGATGGGCGCCGGCCGCAGCGAGCTGCTGATGCACCTGTTCGGGCTGTGGGGCCATCGCCTCGCCGGCGAGGTGCTGCTGGATGGCGCGCCGCTGGCGCGCTCGCCGCGTGAATGCATCGCGCAGGGCCTGGTGCTGATCACCGAGGACCGCAAGCGCTTCGGGCTGGTGCTGCAGCAGACCGTGGGCTTCAACCTGTCGCTGTCGGACCTGGCGCGCCTGGCGCCGCGCGGCGTGGTGGACCACGACCGCGAGGAAGCCGCCAACGACGAGTACATGCGGCGCCTGCGCATCCGCGCCGCCGGCCAGCACACCATCACCGCCACCCTGTCGGGTGGCAACCAGCAGAAGGTGATGCTGGGCAAGGCGCTGATGACCCGGCCGAAGGTGGTGCTGCTGGACGAACCCACGCGCGGCATCGACGTCGGCGCCAAGCTGGAGATCTACGAGTTGATCAACGACCTCACGGACCAGGGCGTGGCGGTGCTGCTGGTCTCGAGCGAACTGCCGGAGCTGATGGGCATGAGCGATCGCATCCTGATGCTGGCCGATGGCGCCATCGGCGGCCGCTTCGACGGCGGCGGGTTCTCGCAGCAGGCGCTGATCGAGGCGGCCATGGGTGGTTCCGCCGCACGCCGCGCCGCCGCGGGAGGAGCCGGCCGATGATCACCTCGCAGCGGCTGAACCTGCGCGACTTCTCGATGCTGATCGCGCTGGTCGCGATCTCGCTGTGCTTCTGGCTGGCCGACCCGGCCTTCCTGTCGGCGCGCAACCTCTCGCAGCTCTCCATCGAGGTGGCGGCCACCGCGGTGCTGGCGCTGGGCATGTTGCTGATCATCGTGCCCGGCCACATCGACCTGTCCGTGGGCAGCGGCCTGGGCCTGATGGGCGGCATCGCCGCCGTGCTGGTGGTGCAGCAGGGCGTGCCCGCGCCCCTGGCGCTCGCCGGCACCACGGTGTTCAGCGTGCTGCTGTATGCCGCCATGGGCACGCTGATCGTGCGCGAGAAGATCCCCGCCTTCATCATCACGCTGGGGGGCCTGCTGGTCTTCAAGGGCGTGCACTGGCTGGTGATCCGCAGCGAGACCGTGCCGGTGGTGCGCGGCGGCGAGAGCAACCTGTATTCCATCCTCACCACCTGGTACGTGCCGCCGGCGTGGGGCTACCTGCTGGCGGCAGTGCTGGCGGCGCTGCTGGGGCTGGCGGCCTGGCGCAACCACCGCCGCCGCCGCGCGCGCGGCGCGCCCAGCGATGGCGAGGCCGTGTTCCTGCGCTGGTTCGTCACCGCGCAGGTGCTGCTGCTGGCCACGCTGGTGCTGAACCAGTACCGCGGCGTGCCGCTGTCGCTGGTGATCCTCGCCGCCACCGCCTTCGTGGTGCACGTGATCTGCCAGCACCTGCGGCTGGGCCGCTACCTGTTCGCCATCGGCGGCAACGAGGAGGCGGCGGTGGTCTCCGGCGTGCCCACCGGCCGGGTGGTGATCGCGGCCTTCGCCATCATGGGCGTGATCGTGGCGCTGGCCGGCTTCCTGCAGACTGCCTTCGCCGGCGCTTCCACCACCACCACCGGCCAGCTCATGGAACTGGACGCCATCGCCGCCTGCGTGATCGGCGGCGCGAGCCTGAAGGGCGGGCGCGGCACGGTCAGCGGCGTGCTGTTCGGTGCGCTGATCATGGCCACGCTGCTCAACGGCATGACGCTGCTGGCCTTCTCGCCGGAGATGAAGTTCATCGTGCGCGGCGCGGTGCTGGCGCTGGCGGTATGGATGGACATCCGCCTGTCGCGCAACACGGCCTGAGCGGTCGATCCGCCACCGGCGCGGTCCCGGTTGCCGCGCTTCCCGCCGGTCCGTCGAGGCTTCGGCGGGAAGGGCTCATCCAGTAGACTTCGCCCCTCCTCGCCACCCGCGCGCGCCCGCCGCGCCCATGAGCCCGCCCGACCTCCTCGCCAACCTCGACTCCTGCCTGCGCCGCGACCAGTTCCGCCTGCGGCGCGAGCGCGACCGGCTGCGAGCGCAGCGCCAGCGCGGCCGCGACGTCACCGCCGCCGAAGCCGCGCTGGCGGAGAAGATCGCCGCCTCGGTGGCCGCGCGGCAGGCGCGCGCCGCCAGCGTGCCGGCCATCGAGTATCCGGCCGAACTGCCGGTGTCGGCGCACCGCGAGGAAATCCGCCGCGCCATCGAGGCCCACCCGGTGGTCATCGTCTGCGGCGAGACCGGTTCGGGAAAGACCACGCAGCTGCCGAAGATCTGCCTGGAGGCTGGCCGCGGCATCGCCGGCGCCATCGGCCACACCCAGCCGCGGCGCATCGCCGCGCGCACCGTGGCGGCGCGCATCGCCGAGGAGCTGAAGGTGCCGCTGGGATCCCTCGTGGGCTACAAGCTGCGCTTCCAGGACCGCACGCGGCCCGAGGGCCTGGTCAAGCTGATGACCGACGGCATCCTGCTGGCCGAGACCCAGGGGGACCGGTTCCTCGATTATTACGACACCCTCATCGTCGACGAGGCGCACGAGCGCTCGCTGAACATCGACTTCCTGCTCGGCTACCTGAAGTGGCTGATGCCGCGGCGGCCGGACCTGAAGCTGGTGATCACCTCGGCCACCATCGACCCGGAACGCTTCTCGCGCCACTTCGGCGACGCGCCCATCATCAATCTGTCGGGGCGCAGCTATCCGGTGGAGATCCGCTACCGGCCCGTGGAGCAGGACGAGCAGGAGGACGAAACCGCCGGCGTGGAACAGCAGGCCATCCTCGACGCGGTGGACGAGCTGTGGCGCGACCAGGACGGCGACATCCTGGTGTTCCTGTCCGGCGAGCGCGAGATCCGCGAGACCGCCGAGTCGCTGCGCAAGCACCATCCGCAGGGCTGCGAGATCCTGCCGCTGTACTCGCGCCTGGCGCAGCACGAGCAGGAACGCGTGTTCCGTCCATCGGGCAGGCGCCGCATCGTGCTGGCCACCAACGTGGCCGAGACCTCGCTGACCGTGCCCGGCATCCGTGCGGTGATCGACACCGGCGTGGCGCGCATCAGCCGCTACAGCCACCGCAGCCGCCTGCAGCGCCTGCCCATCGAGAAGATCTCGCGGGCCTCGGCCAACCAGCGCGCCGGACGCTGCGGCCGCATCGGCCCGGGCATCGCCATCCGGCTGTACTCCGAGGAGGACTTCCTCTCCCGGCCGGAGTTCACCGAGCCGGAGATCCAGCGCACCAACCTGGCGGCGGTGATCCTGCAGATGCATGCGCTGAAGCTCGGCGCCATCGAGGACTTTCCCTTCGTCGAGCCGCCGGACGGCCGCTACATCCGCGACGGCCAGCGCACCCTGCGCGAGCTCGGGGCGCTGGGCGAGGACGGCCGGCTCACCGACATCGGCCGGCGGCTGGCACGGCTGCCGCTGGACCCGCGCCTCGGCCGCATGCTGCTGGCGGCGGCCGAGGAGCACTGCCTCGAGGAGGTCGCCATCATCGCCGCGGCGCTGTCCGTGCCCGACCCGCGCGACCGGCCGGCCGACAAGCAGACCCAGGCCGACCAGAAGCACGCGGTCTGGCGCGACCAGCACTCGGACTTCATGACGCTGCTGGCGCTGTGGCGCGCCTTCACCGGGCAGCGCGGCAAGCTCTCGCGCGCCAGGCTGCGCGCCTGGTGCCGCGAGAACTACCTCTCCTACCTGCGCATGACCGAGTGGCATGACGTGCACTCGCAGGTGATGGAGGTGGTCAAGGGCGAGCTGTCGCTGCAGGTGAACAGCCAGCCGGCCAGTTATGAGTCCATCCACCGCGCGCTGCTGGCGGGCCTGCTGTCACAGGTGGCCGAGCGGCGCGAACAGGGCGAGTACCTGGGTGCCAACGGCACCAGGCTGTTCATCCATCCTGGCTCAGGCCAGTTCAAGGCCCGCCCGGCCTGGATCGTCAGCGCCGAGCAGGTGCAGACGACAAAGGTCTACGCGCGCACCGTGGCACGCATCGAACCATCGTGGATCGAGCAGGTGGGCGCGCACCTGGTGCGCCGTCACTACTACGACCCGCACTGGGAGCGCCGCGCCGCGCGCGCCGCCATCCACGAGCGCGTGACGCTGTTCGGCCTGACGCTGTCCTCGGGGCGGCGCGTGCCCTGCGAGCGCGTGGACGCCGCCGCGGCGCGCGAGCTGTTCATCCGCCACGCGCTGGTGCAGATGGAGTACGACAGCCGCGCGCCCTTCATGGCCCACAACCGCAAGCTGCTGGAGTACACCGAATACCTGCAGCACAAGGGCCGGCGCGTGGACCTGCTGGCCGACGAGCATCGCCTGTACGAGTTCTTCGACGCGCGGGTGCCCGAGGGCATTTCCACCGGCGCCGCCTTCGAGCGCTGGCGGCGCGAGGCCGAGGCGAAGGATCCGAAGCTCCTGTGGCTGACGGAGAAGGACATCGCCGGCAGCGACGATGCCCTGCCCGCGGAACGCTTCCCGGACCACCTGTCGGCCGGCCCGCTGGTGGTGCAGCTCCGCTACCGCTTCGAGCCCGGCCACGAGGATGACGGCGTCTCGGCCCTGGTCCCGTTGCACGTGCTGAACCAGCTTCCGGACGAGCCCTTCCACTGGCTGGTGCCCGGGCTGTTCGAGGAGAAGGTCACTGCCATGGTGCGCTCCCTGCCCAAGAACCTGCGCGTGCATTTCGTGCCCGTGCCCGAGGCGGTGGCGCGCGTGCTGCCGCTGCTCGAGTACGGGCAGGGTTCGCTGCATGCCCAGCTCGCCGCTGCGCTGTCGCGCACCGGTGGTGTGCCGGTGCCGGCCACGGCCTTCCGCGACGAGCTGCTGCCGCCGCACCTGCGGATGAATTTCCTGCTGGTGGATGACACCGGGCGGGTGCTGGACCGCTCGCGCAGCCTCGCTGGATTTCGCGCCAGGCATGCCGGCACCGCGCAGCGCGAATACGCCAGGCAGTCGCAGCTCGCCACCGGCGCGAAGGGCTGGGAGTTTGGCGACATTCCCGAACAGCAGGAGACCGGTGGCAACGGCCGCCGGCAGGTGGGTCATCCGGCGCTGGTGGACGAGGGCGAGACCGTGGGACTCAGGGTATTCGCCACGCCGCCCGAGGCCCGCGCCAGCCACCTGCGCGGCAGCATCCGGCTGATCCGCCTGGCGATGGCGCGCGAGTTCAAGTCCCTGCGCCGCGACCTGGCCGTCAACGTGCAGGGCGAGCTCGCCTATCGCAACCTCACGCCGCAGCCCCTGGTGGCGCCGGGCATCGACGCCGGCCGCGATCTTCGCGACGACCTGCTCGACCGCATCGTCGCCACCGTGTTCCTCGATGGCATGGAACCGCTGCGCACCAGGGCGGAGTTCGAGGCGCGGCTGGCCGCGAAGCGCGGGGGCCTCGGGCTGCCGGCGCGGGAAATCTCCACCACGGTGCAGGCCGCGCTCGAAAGGCTGGCGCGCGTGCAGGCGGCGCTGCCCAGGGTTCCCGCCGGCACCGCGGCGGACATCCGCGCCCAGCTCGAATGGCTGGTGCCGGCGGGATTCCTGCTGGTCACGCCCTGGGAGCGGCTGCGCGAGTTCCCGCGCTACCTGCAGGCCATCGAACTCAGGATCGACAAGGCCCTGCGTGACCCGCGCCGCGATCCGCAGCTCGCGGCCCAGGTGGCGCCGCTGGAAACCCGCTACCGCGAGCGCGTGAAGGCCGAGCGCGGCATGATCCCGCCCGCGGCGGACGAGTTCCGTTGGCTGCTGGAGGAACTGCGCGTGTCGCTGTTCGCCCAGCAGCTCAGGACCCGCGTCACCGTGTCGACACGCCGCCTGGAACAGGCCTGGGCCGAACGCGAGCGCCTGCCGGTGCGCTGATGACCCGCACCGTGCCGGCGCGGCTGCCGGGACTGCGCCCCAGGCTCGAATGCCAATTCAGATGCCCATGATATTGCGGCGCCGCGAGGCGCGGCGATGTGCGACCTCCTGTACATAGATCGGCGTACGGAAGTAGTTGTTCCGGCCGGCGGCGATGTGCGCCGGCATCGGCGTGAAGTCCACCATCGACTCGACGATGGCGCGGTAGCGCGCCTCGACGCCCACCCGGTACTCCGGCGCCGGGAAGATCCACATGTCGTTGTGCAGGATGCCGTCGAGCACGAGCCGGCCGACCGTGAGCGGATCCTGCGGCCGGGCCCACAGGGGACCGGCATCGGGCCGCGGGGACGCCGGTCGTGCCGGTGCAGGTGGCGGCGTCGCCGGCGAGGCGGAGCGCGGCGGCGTCGGCGCGGCAACCTGTCCCGGCGCGGATTCGTCATTCCTCAGCCAGTCCGGCCGGTAACTCGGGCTCTGCGCCAGGTTGGTGGTGGTCACGCCCGGCAGCAGGTTCGATGTGCCGATGTTGGTAGTGCGCAGCTCGTTGCGCAGCGCCTCCATGAAGCCGGTCACCGCCATCTTGGTCACCGCATAGACATTGCCGCTGCCGAACAGCACGCCGTCGGTGGAGGAAGTGGTGACGATGTGGCAACCCTCCCCGCGCGCCAGCATGCGCGGCACGAAGGCGCGCACGCCGCATACCGCGCCCCAGAAGTTCACGCCCATGGCCCAGTCCCAGTCCTTCAGCGTGCCGTTGAGCACATTGGGCAACCTGCCCACGCCGGCGTTGTTGACGAGGATGTGCACGGGCCCGAACAGCTTCTCGATCTCGTCGGCCTTGCGCTCCCAACCCTCGCGGTCTAGCACGTCGTGCACGATGGTGCGCACGCGCGGATCGCCCGTCGGGAAGTGCTTCAGCGCCTCCTCGAACTGCGACTCGTCGCGGTTGCCGAGGATCACCTTCGCCCCGGCCTCATGCAGCGCACGGGCGATGCCGAGGCCGATGCCGCTGGAACCGCCGGTGATGTAGGCCACCTTGTCCCTGAAGTCCCTGATGGTGGGTGGCTGCGACGGGCCGAAATCGGGCCATTCCTCCATGGCTCCCTCCGCCGCACCTGCGGCTTCGGCCACCAGGCCCGCGGCACCCGCAGCGGCCACCGCTCCGCCAATCAGTTGGCGCCGGCTCAGCTTCGAATCGTCCATGTTCCCTCCCCTGGATCGTACGGATGAGGCCGCATTCAGTCGCCGTGGCCGGAATCGAACAGCCCGCTGCGGATGTAGTGCGACACGTCGCGCAACTGCCCGGGCGTCAGCGTGCCGCGGAACGCGGGCATGGTGTTGCGACCGTTCCACGCCGTCGCGGCCAGTGCATCGAGGTCACGCGCGGCTGCCTCCAGCGAGGCGGCATTGGCCGCCTGCCCACCACGGCCGTTCTCGCCATGGCAGGCCACGCAGAACTGCCGGTAGAGGCGCGCGCCCTCGGCGAGGTTGGCCGGGCCGGCAGGCAGGGTGACGGCCACCGGCGCCGAACGGGCTGGCGCATTCGCCGCCCCTGCGGGTGAATCGCCGGCGATCGCGCCCGGTGGCGCGAGGTTCGGCGGCGCCCCGGGGTTCTCATTGACCGCTTCCACCGGCAACGACTCGATGGTGCCGTCCAGCGAGAACAGCCACAGGCTGTCGCCGCGCTTGCCGCCATTGAACATCGTGCCCGCCGACAGCACGGCCACGTACTGCCGGCCCTCGTACTCGAACGTGCTCGCCGGGGCCGCCACGCCGGCATCGGTCTGGAACTGCCACAGCCGCCTGCCATTGGAACTGTCCAGCGCGGTGAAACGCCCGTCCGCGCGGCCCACGAACACCAGTCCCCCACCGGTGGCGAGCGTGCCGTTCATGCAGGTCGTGCTCCATTGCTGGTTCCACACGATGCGGTTGGTGCGCAGGTCCATTGCCGTGAAGATGCCCCGCCGCGGCACGCCATGGTTGGCCGTCGCGCGGCCGCCGGCCCAGAACCGGTCCGGCGCGGGCGGGAAGAAGTCCTCGCGGCCGTCGGACGCGCTCACGCCCACGTGGTCCGATCCGCAGATGAACATGCGGTAGGTGGTCGGATCGTACGAACTCGGCGGCCAGTTCACGCCCATCTGCGGCTTGTACAGCACCACCTCGTCCCAGAACGGCGTGAAGATGCGTCCCTGGTTCACCAGCTCGAAGCCCTCGGGCGCGATGTCGATGAACTGCGGCACCACCGCGTCGCCGGTCACGAAGGGCTGCGTGGCCGCCGTCTTCTGCCGAGGTTCCTGCGGAACGGAGCGCTCCTCGATGCCGACCAGCGGCTCGCCGGTCTCGCGGTCGAGGATGTACACCCAGCCGGTCTTGCCCGCCTGCGCCAGCCCCTTGCGCATGCGTCCCCCGTAGGGCGCGTCGAACAGGATCACCGGATTGGCGGCGTCGTAATCCCAGATGTCGTGGTGCACCTGCTGGAAGTGCCAGCGGTACTTCCCCGTCTTCACCTCGAGCGCCAGGATGGACACCGTGAACAGGTTGTCTCCCGCGCGGTTGGCGCCGTTGTAGTCGGGACCGGCATTGCCGGTGGCGAAATACAACAGGCCCAGTCCGGGATCCAGCGCCGGGGTCTGCCAGATCGGCGCACCGCCATACTTCCAGGCATCGTTGTCCTGCGGCCAGGTGTGGTGACCGAACTCGCCCGGGCCGGGAATGGTGTAGAAGGTCCATACCAGCCCGCCCGTGCGCGCGTCATACGCCTTGATGCGGCCGCGGATGCCGGCCTCGCCGCCGGCGAAGCCGATGATCACCAACCCGTCGTAATACAGCGGCGCGGCGGTGATGGAAAAGCCCTCGAGGGGATCCTCGGCCTGCACCTTCCACACTTCCCTGCCGGTACGCTGGTCCAGCGCCACCAGCATCGCATCGAGGCGGCCGATGAAGACCTTGCCATCGCCGAGCGCGGCGCCGCGGTTCACCCAGCCGCAGCAGGCGCGCACGCGCGCCGGATCGAGGTCGGCCCTGTAGCTCCACAGGATGGCACCGGTCTCCACCGACACGGCGAACACGTCGTTCGGTCCGGTGGTGATGTAGATGACGCCGTCGTGGACGATGGGCTGGCCCTGGCCGGAGTGGTTTGCGGCCAATCCCGAGCCCGCAAGATGCGTGCGCCACTTCGCCTTCAGCTGCGCCACATTGTCGCGGTTGATCTGCGCCAGCGGTGAGTAGCGCTGGTTGAAGAGATTGCCGCCGTTGGTGAGCCAGCCCGTGGTGGGCGGCGCGCTCAGCTCCGCGGGCGTGAAGGCTGGCGCCGGACGGATGGCCTGTGAGAAGGCCGGCGCGTGCAGCAGGCCCATCAGGCAGAGGACGCCCATCCAGGCCGGACGGGCACCTGCCCGGACCGGCGGCACGGACGCACCCTCATCGCCGCGGCCGGGGCCTGCGCGCGCTGCCAGCAACGCCATGGGTTCCTCCCCGAGTGTTCTGCTGCCGGAGGATCATACACAGCGCCCGGCAACGGGTCTGTCGCGTCCCGGAAGGGCGCGGATCCTGCGGATGCTCAGGTCCCGCCGGCGATATCCGCTTCGGTGCAGGGGCGCGAAGTCTTCGGCGGATCATCGGGCCGTCGTGGCCGCGGCCCGGCGCCTTCCGGGTCCGTCCGCCTCGCCTCGGCCCAGCGCGTCATCGCCTCCCGCCAGCGCCGCAGTTCTTCCTCGTGTCCTGCCACGCGCTCGCGCAGCGCCGGGTCGTCGCCGCAGTACTTCAGCGTCACCTTCACGTCGCGCCAGGCTGTGCGGGCATCGAGCACCTTCGCCAGGTTAGGCACCCAGACCTCCAGCGAGGTCTCGTCGCGCCATACGGCCAGCGGCCATTCATCGCGCGTGCGCGGCACGGCAACCGCCACCACGCGCTCGCCCTTCAGTGGCGCGGCAGCCTCGCCGACGAAGACGGTGACCGCCGCCGCCACCCCGCCGCCGTCGGTCTCGCAGACCTGGTGCTGGACGCTGGCCGCGAAGCGCCCCTTGGGCGAGGAAGTCACCGTGGATTCGGACTGCTCACAGGCGCGTTCCGCGGACCACCCCGTGGTGGCACCGGCGGCGAGCAGGAGGAACGCCATGAGCATGCGTGCGCGCATGGGAACACTATAGCGCCACCATTCCCGCGCGGCGCATGCGGGAAGTACGGAGAAGGCGGACACCGCCTCGGGCCTTCCTAGGGCCGGTGCCCGGGCGCGATGTCGCGCGCCTGCTGGAAGGTGAGCTGCCCGGCCGCGCCGCTGGGTTCCGACTCGACCGGCGACAGCAGCACGCCGACATGATCCCCGAGGTCGATCCGGTCGAGCACATGGCCGGTGAACCAGCGCTCGCAGGCCTCCAGCACCGGCACACCGTGCACGGCATGCCAGGCGACGCGCGCGAACTTGTCCGTCTGGTCGCCGGTCTGGCCGCCGAACAGCTCCGCGATGTCCCGGTTCTTCTCCTCCACCACGTGCACGGCCAGCACGCTGGCCCGTGGCACCAGGGAGAACGTGTGGTTCTTCTTCGAGATGCAGGCGAGGAAGCGGGGCGGGTGGATGCTGCACTGGGTGGCGAAACCGATCAGGCAACCCGAGCGCTCCTGGCCCACCGCCGTGGTCACGATGTAAAGCGGATAGTCGAGCGTGGCCACCAGCTTCGCGAACGCCGATGACGGAGGACCGGCTGAAGGCTGGGCCGTGGACGGCATGTTTGCTCCCGCGACAGTGGGCTTCGCCCGGAAGTCAGGCGATGCTAGGGGCCCGCGCGGAACATTGCTGTCGGACGGAACCGCCGCGCGGACCCGGCGGGCACCGCAATCCCTCCATGGCGCGGCGGAATGTCACACCGGCATCTGCGCCTGCAGGGTCTCGAGCATCCCCAGCTCGTAACCCACCAGGACGACGTAGCCTGCGAGGATGAGCCACAGGAAGAGCTCGCCGGGGATGGCGCGGAACAGGCGCATCCGGCTGCAGGCCACCAGTGCGGCCACGCCGATGCCGGTCAGCACCAGCTTGACCGCCGCGAACCAGCCCAGCGAATTCGGCACGAACCGGGCCATGAAGGGATTGGCCTCCACTGCGCCATTGGCCAGCAGCACGATGGTCAGCACCCCATCGGTCACGCACAGCAGCAGGATGGCCAGCGCCGGCACCAGCACGCGGGGTGAATGCCAGTCGATGATGGGATAGGTGGCGTCGGCGGCACGGCGCCCCGCCCTGCGTCGCGGCTTCAGGGCCCCATGCCAGTACGCGGCGAGCGATCTCGACCTGCGATCGACGCCCGAGCGCCGTTCCGTGAACTCCCGGTGCATCGGCCGACTATGCGTTGTCCCGCCGGCCCAATGGGCGCAACTTGACGGAATCCGGCGACTGGATTCCGGTTGGCCGGCGGGTCGCAGCGGCATGCCCCCTCGCCGGACCCGGCTGTCACTCGCCGGCCACGACTCCCCTGCACATCAGCGCCAGCACCGCGGCGGCGCGCGCGGGCAGGCCGATGATCCTCACGTCACGGCCCGCGGCGAGCACGTCGGTGAGAAAGTCCTTCGACAGGCCGATCCAGCCGCCGGAAGTGCGGTAGCTCACGGCGAGTTCCCCTTCGAAGCGGTCGTGCAGCAGGCTGGCCTCATCGCAGGAACGCGCCCGGAAGCCCGCCACCACCTGCAGGTCGGAGGAGACGAGGTACTGCACCGGCATGGGCGCGATGGATGCGGCCGCGGCCTGCACGGCTTCGTCCCCCTCGGCCGCGATGAACAGCCGTCCCGTGCGGGACCCCGCCGCCTCACCCGAGGCCGCCAGTCGCAGCGCCCGCTCGATGCGCGCGAAGATCAGCCCGGCGAACTCCTGCGGATAGTCGAAGCGCGCCAGCATCTCCCTCTTCATGTGCGGCAGCTTGCGCCAGCCGCCCACCCACTCGCGCCGGGCCGAATCCCCTTCGGTGAACGCGTCCTCGAGGCTGAACGGCGGTGCTTCCGCGTCGACGAGGGTGCGGAAGGCCATGTGCTCGGTGATGTTCGAGGAGAAGCCGAAGATCACGCCATACGGCGAATACATGCCCGCGCGGGGCCGCAAGGCGGCACTGTCCTCGTGCAGCCAGCCGGCAACACGCCCCACCAGCGCGCGATAGTCCCCGAGCAGCCGGACCTGCCGCTGTCCCCGTGGCGTCAGCTCCACCGGTCCGTCCCCGCTGATGAACATCGGCTCGATCATGGTGTACGGCCCCAGCAGGTCCAGCCGGTTCACGAACAGCTCCGGGTCGGGCCCGGAGGCCACCGGGAGGGCGCTGGCCAGCCCCTGGGGGGGTGTTCCCGCGCCTTCCCGGGAGGGCGGCGCGAAGTCCTCGAACAGG
>QGUX01000312.1 GCA_003242275.1 Pseudomonadota bacterium
GCCATCAGCGGCAAGGCCCTGCTCGAGGGCCGCATCAGCATGGAGGAGTTGCAGCCATACTTGCGCGACGCCTGATCCCCTGCCTCGACGTCCGTGACGGCCAGGTCGTCAAGGGCGTGCGTTTCCGCGACCACCGCGTGGTCGGCGAGATCCTCGAGCTCGCGCGGCGCTACCGCGACGAGGGCGCCGACGAGCTGGTGTTCTACGACATCACCGCCAGTCCCGAAGGCCGCTCGGTGGACCGCTCGTGGATCGCGCGGGTGGCGGCGGTGCTGGACATTCCCTTCTGCGTGGCCGGCGGCATCCGCAGCGTGGAGGACGCCGAGGCGGTGCTCAACGCCGGCGCCGAGAAGATCTCGGTCAACTCGCCGGCGCTGGCCGACCCGGGCCTGATCGACCGCCTCGCGGCGCGCTTCGGCTCGCAGTGCGTGGTGGTGGGCATCGACAGCCAGACCACGCCGGAGGGCTTCCGCGTGTACCAGTTCACCGGCGACCCGGACCGGACGCGCGATTCCGGCCGCGATACGCTGGAATGGGTGCGCGAGGTGCAGGACCGCGGCGCCGGCGAGATCGTGCTGAACTGCATGGCCAGCGACGGCGTGCGCCGCGGCTACGACCTCGCGCAGCTGCTGGCGGTGCGCGAGGTGTGCGCGGTGCCGCTGGTGGCCAGCGGCGGCGCCGGTTCGATGGAGCACTTCGCCGAGCTGTTCGAACGGCGCGCGGCCGATGCGGCGCTGGCGGCCAGCGTATTCCACAGCGGCGCCATCGCCATCCCCGACCTCAAGCAGTACCTTCGCGCCAGGAACATCGAGGTGCGCCTGTGAGCCTGACCATCGACGACATTCCCCGCCTCGCCTGGGACAAGGGCGGTGGCCTGCTGCCCGCCGTGGTGCAGGACGCGGACAGCGGCGCGGTGCTGATGCTGGCGTACATGAACGCCGAGGCGCTGCGCGAGACGCTCTCGCGCGGCCGCGCCGTGTTCTACAGCCGCTCGCGCCAGGCGCTGTGGGAGAAGGGCGAGACCTCCGGCAACACGTTGCACGTGGTGGACGTGCTCGCCGACTGCGACGACGACGCGCTGCTGGTGCGGGCACGGCCCGCCGGTCCGACCTGCCACCGCAACACCACCACCTGCTTCGGTGATGGCAGCGTGCCATGCGCCGGCGGCACCGGTTTCCTCGCGCAGCTGGAGGCCGTGATCGCCGAGCGCATCGCGCAGCGGCCGGAAGACAGCTACACGGCGAAGCTGTTCGCGAAGGGCGTGAAGCGCATGGCCCAGAAAGTGGGCGAGGAAGGCGTGGAAGTCGCACTGGCCGCGCAGGCGGGCGATGACGCCGAGCTGGTCAGCGAATCCGCCGACCTGCTCTTCCACCTCGCGCTGCTGCTCAAGGCGCGTGGCCTGTCGCTCTCCGACGTGACCTCCGAGCTCGCCGCGCGCCATCGCGCGCGCACCGGCAGGTAGGCCGGCATCGGCGGCTCATCCCTGCATGTCGAACTCGTCCGAGGCGATCTCGGACAGGTGGCGCTGCTGCTCCTCCGCCGCGATCGCCTCCTCGAGGGCGGCGTCGGCCTCGATGCGTCGTGCCCTCGCGGCGCGGCGGCGCGAACCGCCGAGGAGGAAGGAGGTCGCGGCGAGCAGGCCCGCACCGGCAGACATGATGGCAGTGGCAACCCGCGTGGCCGAATGCCGCTGCGGGACCGGCGGGCGATGCGAGGGCGGCCCAAGGGACATGTGCCGCATCTTGGGCGCGCGGGACGCGCGTGCATCGGGACGGCCGCCCCTCCGGTCGTGGGACGAATCCCACCCCTGGCAGTCAGGTCGCGCCGTGCCCATTACTCATCGCATTCATCGATGCCCGGCACCGAGGATTCGGGCGTTCGTCCCGCCAGCATGTCGTCGAACATGCCGTCATGCGGGGGTGGCGCTTCCCATCCCGGCGTCAGCAGGGCGATGCCGCCGCGGCTGGTGTCATCCTTCTTCCACCTGAAGCTGGACTTCCTGCCTTCGCGCGGTTCCTTGAAGGGTCGCGGACCGCCGATCACGATGGCGGCGGAAGGCAGGTCCGGCGCCCAAGGATCCTTCAGGGGTATCCAGGCGTCGGGGAACGGGATGTCGGGCATTTCCGGCTGCAGCGCGGCCATCTGCACCCGGACTTCGGCGCTGGAATCGCCGCGGCGCCTGCAGGGAACATGCGCCAGCTTTCCCGCCGGACGGAAGGTATCCCAGCGCAGCCTGCCGTCGCCGGACTCCAGTTCCTCCGCGTAGCGCTGGGCGAGTTCCGCCGCCTGGCCCTGCCAGTCGACCGGTGCCGGGGCGTCCGGCTGCGGCGTGGAAGGATCCTCCGGCGTGATCGCCCTGCCCTGCGGAACCTCGGGCGCGGGGCCGGGACGCTCCCCGGGACGGATGACGCGCGCGGAGCCGGCGACCGCCGGACCGGCTGCGGCCGGTGGCCGGTTCCCGCCGGCTGCCGGATCCCTGGCCTGTTGCGGGGACTGCAGCGGCGGCAGATGGATGGGAACGGAGAGGAATTCGCGCATGGGCGGCGCGGGCCTCCTCGGCGCCACCCGTTCCAGCCACAGCAGCGCGAACAGGACGCCGTGCGCGGCCAGCACCAGCCCCGCCACCACGACGCGATGCCGCAAGGGCGCGCGTCCTCTCCCTGGCCGGGCCATCACGCGGCGGGCGCCGCTCGGATCGGCGTCGTCTGGACTGCCACCGGACCTCCCTGCCCCCGACGATGGGACAGGTTATGCCGGCCGTCCCGGTGCTGCTATTGCATTGCTGTAACGCAGCGGCCGTCCCGGCCCTACTGCAGGACGATTTCCTCCGGCGGCGGCCGCAGGTTGTAGCTGGAGGCCATGGCGCGCCCGTACGCGCCCGCGTTGGCCACCAGCAGCACGTCGCCCTCGCGGGTCTCGGGCAGCAGCCGGTCGTGGCCCAGCACGTCGCCGGTCTCGCAGATCGGGCCCACCACGTCGTACTGCCCCACGCTGGCCTCGCCGAGGCGCGAGAGGTTCACGATCTCGTGGAAGGCGCCGTACAGCGCGGGGCGGATCAGCGCGTTCATGCC
>QGUX01000313.1 GCA_003242275.1 Pseudomonadota bacterium
CCGCGCCATGCGCGCGCGGGGGTTTGCCAGCGCGATGCCGTGGCCGGCCGGCGCCGCGTCATCGTCCATGCGCTCCAGTGGCATGGGATTGCGGACGCGCAGCATCACCACGCCCTCGGCCATGGTGCCGTCCACGTGCACGTCGCCGCCGCCGGGCAGCTGCGACACGCCGTGCACGATGGCGTTCTCCAGCAGCGGCTGCAGCGTGAGGGAGGGAATGCGCGCCTGCATCGGCAGTTCGTCCACGTCCCAGTGCACGCGCAGGCGCCCGCCCATGCGCAGCTGCTCGATGCGCACGTAGGCGCGGGCATTGTCCAGCTCCTCCGCCAGGGTGATCAGCGCGCGCTTCTCGTCCAGGTTGGCGCGGAACAGCTCGGTGAGGTCGAGCACGGCCTCCTCGGCGCGCGCCGGGTCCGAGCGCGTCAGCGAGGCGATGGTGTTCATGCTGTTGTAGAGGAAGTGCGGGCGGATGCGTGCCTGCAGGGCGTCGGCGCGCGCGCGTGCCTGCGCCTCCACGTTCAGCCGCCACTGCTGCGCCACGTAGGCATAGCGCAGGGCCAGCGCGGTGACGATCAGGCTGATGGCCAGGTTCCTCGCCAGGAACACGGTGAGGTCGGCGGGCGCAGCGCCCAGCAGCGCGTTGGGGTTGAACACCGGGCTGTTCAGCAGCCACCACGCCGCCATCGAGATGCCGACCACGACGATGAACACCACGCCCAGCACCAGCAGGGCGCCGGCCAGCGCGCCGCGCGCGGCGATGCGCTGGCGCAGGCCGCACAGCACCGCGGCACCGGCCAGTCCGACCCAGAGCAGGAACAGCAGCCGGCGTGCGAGGTCGCCCCAGAAGCGGGGGCCCGGGCCGGGGACCGCGAGCGTGAGCAGCAGCGCCGTGACGCTGACGATGACCAGCACCATCAGCACGGTGCGCGAGGCGCAGAAATCGGGCAGCAGCAGCGGCTTCATGCCCCTGATGATGCCCGGCGGCGGGGGACGGGTCAGTTACCGCTGCCGCAGGCCAGGTCGCGGGTGGCGCGCGCCTGCAGCCGGTAGGCGTCGATCTCGGCGTCGCTCAGGTACACGCGGTTGCCCTTCTCGTCGGTGCGATAGAAGCGGCGCTTGGTGAGGGCGTCCTGGTAGTTGGCCTCGGCGGTCTTGCACTGCTCGTTGCGGGCGGCGTCGGCCTGTGCGCGCACCTCGGCGGCCACCTCGGGGCTGACCGGCAGCGGTTCGCTGTCCGCGGGACCCTGCGCGGCCGGTGCCAGCGGCTGGGCCGGCGGCGGAGGGGCCGAGGACGGCTCGGCTTCCCCCGTCGGGCGCGGGTAGGAAGGACCACGCACCAGCTCGGCGCCGGGGCGCGGCTGGTCCGAGTAATGCCAGATGCCGTCCGGCCCCTTCCAGCGGTAGACCTCGCCGGCGGCAAAGGCGCTTGCCATCAGCAGTGAGGCGGCAGTGAACGTGATGATCTTGCGCATGGGTACCCTCTCTGGCCGGAGTATCGCCGCGGGCAGTGGCCTGGTCCCGTGACGCGGGTCACAAGCAGGACCAGTCTTGTCCAAAGAAAATGCCCCGGCAACCTCGCGGCTGCCGGGGCACGGGATCAGGTCCCGTTCAGGGCCAGGCTCAGTCGTAGGCCCGCTCGCCGTGCTCGGCGATGTCGAGACCCTCGCGCTCCACTTCCTCGCTCGGGCGCAGGCCGACCAGGGCCTTGGCGACCATGAAGGCGATGAAGGTGACCAGCGCCGACCACACGATGGTGAACAGCACGCCCACCGCCTGGATGCCCACCTGCTTGCCGATGCTCTCGATCTCGGCGACGCCGCCGAAGCTCGGGTGGCCCAGCACGCCCACCAGGATGGCGCCGATGATGCCGCCCACGGCGTGCACACCGAACACGTCCAGCGAGTCGTCATAGCCCAGCGCCTTCTTCAGCCCGGCGACCGCCCAGAGGCAGACCACGCCGGCGATCAGGCCGAGGACGATGGCGCCGACCACGCCCACCGAACCGCAGGAGGGGGTGATGGCGACCAGGCCCGCGATGGCGCCCGAGGCGGCACCCAGCACCGTGGGCTTGCCCTTGAAGATCCACTCGGCGAGGAGCCAGGCGACGACGGCCGCCGCGGTGCAGACGTAGGTGTTGATCAGCACCAGGCCGGAGCCGACGCCGGCGCCGAGGCCGGAACCCACGTTGAAGCCGAACCAGCCCACCCACAGCAGCGCGGCGCCGGTGAGCACGTAGGGCAGGTTGTGCGGCTGGATGGCCGACTGCCCGTAGCCCAGGCGCTTGCCCACCACCAGGGCGCCCACCAGGCCCGCGATACCCGCGTTGATGTGCACCACCGTGCCGCCGGCGTAGTCGATCGCGCCCATCTCGCCGATCCAGCCGCCGCCCCACACCGCACGCGCGATGGGCAGGTAGGAGAAGGTGAACCAGATCACCGAGAAGATCAGCACCGCGGAGAACTTGGTGCGCTCGGCGAAGCCGCCGACCGCCAGCGCGGTGGTGATCGCCGCGAACGTGGCCTGGAAGGCGACGAACAGCAGGGTCGGGATGGTGCCCTCGATGTCCTGGTCCGTGATGCCTTTCAGGAAGAACGCGTCGAATCCTCCGATGTAGGACCCGTCGCCGGTGAAGGTGAAGCTGTAGCCGTAGATGACCCACAGCACCGTCAGCAGCGAGAACACCGCGAAGATCTGGATGGAAACCGACAGCACGTTCTTCGAACGCACCTGGCCACCGTAGAACAACGCCAGGCCGGGGGCGGCCATCATGATGACCAGCACCGTGGCCACGATCATCCAGGCGGTGTCACCGGTATCGAGCACCGGTGCTTCCTCCTGTGCGCCGGCGAAGACCGGCAGCATGGCCAGGGCGGCCATCAGGATTCCCCGCGCCCATCGCGAGGCAGGTTTCGAGGCGAGATCAATGCGCATATGCGACTCCCAGCTGTTCTTAAGTTGCCGCTGTTCCGGTCTCGCCGGTGCGGATTCGAATAGCTTGCTCAAGGTTGCCAACAAGAATGGTCCCGTCGCCGTTCCGGCCCGTCCGCGAGATGTTGGC
>QGUX01000314.1 GCA_003242275.1 Pseudomonadota bacterium
GCCGGCCCTGGCCCGTGTGTGGCCCGTCTCTCCCGGTGTGTTACCCCGCGTGTTGTTGCGTCCCCCGACACGGGGGGGGGGCGGCCGGGCCCCCTCCCCGCCGAAGACCCGGAACTGGCGCTCACCACGCTGCTCGGTCCCGGGGCTGACCTTTCCGCCGTGCACGTGGTGGTGCATGCCGAGCCGGCGGACTGGCCGCGGCACGAGGCGGCCTTCGATGCGCTGCGGCCGCGGCTGGCCTCGCTGCGCGTGCAGCTTCTCACCGCGGGCCTGCTGTCGCTGTACGCACAGGGCATCGCTTCCAGCGCGCCGGTGAACCTGCTGCAGGGCGAGTTCAGGCCCAGGGGCGTGTACGAGGTGGACTGGCGGCGCTGGCGGCCGGCGGCCGCGGCGCTCGCCGCGCTGCTGCTGCTGCACGTGGGCGGTACGCTGTTCGAGATCCACCGTCTGCGCGCCGAGCGCGCGCGGCTCGATGCCGAGGTCGAGCGCGTCTACGCGTCGATCTTCCCGGGGCAGCGCCCCGGCGCCACGCCACGCCGCGCGCTGGAGGCGCGCCTGCGCGCCGTGGCCGACGGCGGCAGCCCGCAGGGCGCGATGATGCCGCTGCTGGCGGCGCTGGCCGCCGCGCGGCAGAACGTGCCGAATGCGAAGCTGGAATCGCTGACGTTCAAGCCGGGCGCGCTGCAGATGAAGCTGTCCGCTCCGGATGCTTCCACGCTCGAGCAGTTCAGCCAGCAGCTGCGCGTGGCCGGCTACACCGCACAGGTGACCAGCGGGCGCCAGCATGAGGGTGGCTTCGAAGGCCAGATCGACATGACGACGGGCTCATGAAGTTTTCGCTGGCAGACTGGTATTCGCGGCAGAGCGAGCGCGACCAGCGGGTGCTGGTGATCGGCGCGGTGGTGGTCGTGCTGCTGCTGCTCCTGCTGGTGACGCTGCTGCCGCAGCGTGCGCTGGTGCGTGCCCGTGCCGACGTCGAGAGCCAGAAGGATCTGCTCGCCTACATGCGCCAGGTCGGGCCGGTGCTGGCCTCCGCCGGCCCCGGTGGCGAGGTGCAGCCCATCGGCGAGTCCTTCGTGGTGTTCGTCGACCGCACCGCGCGCGAGCATGGCCTGGGCGAGGCCCTGACCGGCAGTCCGCCCACCGGCAACGGCGCCTACCGCATCACCTTCGAGAACGCCGACTTCAACCTGATGCTCACCTGGGTGCACCAGGTGTCCACGCGCTATGGCGTGCAGGTGGAGCAGGCCACGGTCAATGGCACCGGCGCACCGGGCAAGGTGAACGCCACCATCCAGCTGCGGCCACCGGCATGAGACTGCGTGGTGCCCTGCTCCTGGGGCTGGCTGCCTTCCTGCTGGTCCTGCTGGTCGCCTTCCCGGCGCGATGGGCGGCGGCCTTCGTGCCCGAGGCGGTGCAGTGCGCGGCCTGGGCCGGTTCGGTTTGGCGCGGCCAGTGCCGCGAGCTCGTGCTGCACGATGGCGGCAAGCCGGTGATGCGCCTCACCTCGCTCAACTGGCAGCTCCGGCCGCTGTCGTTGCTGAGCCTGGCGCCCGCGGCGCGCGTGCATTCGGTCTGGCCCGAGGGCGAGGCCCTGGGCGAGGTCAGCGTCTCGGCTTCCGGCCAGTTCAGGGTGCGTGAACTCTCCGGCCGCACCGCCCTCGACCGCCGCTTCTTCGGCGCCCTGCCGGCCGGCTGGCGCGGGCAGCTCGACCTGCGCGGTTTCGACCTCGACTGGCAAGACGGCATCATCGGCCGCCTCGGCGGGGAGCTGCTGGTCAGCGACCTGGTCGACGCGCGCGGCACCGCGCTGGGCAGCTACCGGCTGGTGTTCGAACCCGCCGCATCCCCGCCCTTCACCGGCACGCTCACCGACAGGGGCGGACCGCTGGAGGTCTCGGCCCGGCTCGAGCTCACCGCGGACCAGAGCTGGTCCCTCGAGGGCCGCATGCGTGCGCGCAACCAGGGCGATGCGGCGCTGAACCGCGCGCTCGACATGTTGAGCTTCGCCGATGCCGAGGGCTGGCGGCGCCTTTCGGCGGCGGGCCAGTTCAGGTAGGGGCGGGGGTTCAGCCGGGCCCGTCGCCCGGCAGTTCGACGAAGGCGCCCATCCACGGGAAGTACAGGGCCGCGCGCACCGGCTCAGGTCCGAGCTGCGAGGCCATGCGCACGTACAGCTGCAGCTGCGGCGTGTAGCGCAGCAGTTCGCGCGCCAGGAACTCCTCCAGCCCCGCACCGGCGTGCACGCCGGTCTTGTAGTCGATGATCCAGCGCGTGCCGTCGGTGTCGACGAACATGCGGTCGATGACGATGTTGCGCAGCGTGCCCGCGTCGAGGCCCGACAGGGGCACTTCGCTGGCAGCCTCGCGGTGCGGGCCGAACAGCAGCCACTGCGCGCGCGGTTCGCGCACCAGTTCCGACAGCCGGGCGACGATGCGCGCCGCGGTCCCGCGCGCGGCGGTGGCGTCGATGCCCTGTTCCCTGAGCCGGGCCTCGCAGGCGGCGATGCGGTGGGCGAGGCCTTCGATCAGGCCGGGTCCCAGGCGTGCGAGGCGGTCGAGTTCGGCATGCATCACCGTGCCGGCAGCGCGGGCCAGCGGTCCCACCCAGCTGTATTCCACGTCGAACGCGGTTTCCGCCTGGGTGCGCGCCAGTGAATGCGGCACCGGCAGGTTCGATGAGGGCGCGGGGCGGAAATCCGCGTCGACGCGATGCCAGAGCATGCGCAGCGGCTCGGGCTGCGGCTCCTCGGCGGTGGGCGCCGGCAGGCCGGTGACCTGCGCCTCGTAGTCGGCCGCGACGGCCGGCCACAACAGGTCGAGCAGCGAACCGGAACGGGGGCGCGGCCGTTCCTGCTTCTTCGCGATGGGCGCGTGCCCCGACAGGTACAGGCGCACCCGCGCCCGCGTGGCCGCCACGTACAGCAGGCGCAGGCGTTCGTTGCGCACCCTGCCCGCCTGCAGCCGCCGGATGTACGCCGCCAGCGGATCGGTGGAATTGGGCGCGCCGATGCTGCGCACGGCCAGCAGCAGGTCGCTGCCCTCCTCCCCGTTCGG
>QGUX01000315.1 GCA_003242275.1 Pseudomonadota bacterium
TTGTTTTGTTGGCCGAGCCGGTGGGGACGTGCCCTGTGGGGCCCCTTTTGGCGGCGCCCGGGCCTGAGGGGATTGGCGGCGCGGGGGCCGGGCGCTGGCCGAGGCGCGCCGCGCCGGGCGGCGCCGCGGCGGCCGGCTGCGCCTCCGGCTCCGGTTCCGGCGGCTGCAGCGCGGAGACTTCCGCGTGCTGCGCCTGCAGCGCGCGCATCAGCCGCTCGCGCCGTTCGGCCTCCTCGCGCTCGATCTGCGCCTGGTCGCGCACCTCGACGCTGATGCGCGAGAGCAGCGAGGCGGTGTCGTGCTTGACGCGGTCGAGCATGGCCGAGAACAGCTCGAAGGCCTCGCGCTTGAACTCGTAGCGGTAGTCCTTCTGCGCATAGCCGCGCAGGTGGATGCCCTGGCGCAGGTAGTCCATCGCCGCCAGGTGCTCGCGCCAGTGCGAGTCGAGGTTGCGCAGCACGATCTCGCGTTCGACCTGGCGCATCAGCGGCGCGCCGATGCGGGCCACCTTCTCCTCGTACATCGCGTCGACGGCCGCGACCACGCGCTCGCGGAAGGTGTTGGCGTCCAGTTCCGGGTTTTCCTCCACCCAGGCGCGCGGGTTGATCTCGGTGTTGAACTCCTTGCGCACGGCCTCGGCGATGGCTTCGAGGTCCCAGTCCGCCGGGCCGGACTGCGGCGCGGAGTGCTGGTCGATGATGGCGTTGAGCGCCTCCTGGCGCATGCCGGCCACGGCCTCGGACAGGTCGGTGGCGCCCAGGATGCCGGTGCGCTGCTCGTACACCACCTTGCGCTGGTCGTTGGCCACGTCGTCGAACATCAGCAGCTGCTTCCTGATGTCGAAGTTGTGGGCCTCGACCTTGCGCTGCGCCTTCTCGATCTGGCGGGTCAGCATGTTGGACTCGATGACCTCGCCTTCCTTCATGCCGGCGAACTGCAGCAGCCGCTTGGTGCGGTTGGGGTCGCCGAAGATGCGCATCAGCGTGTCTTCCATCGACAGGTAGAAGCGGCTGGAGCCCGGGTCGCCCTGGCGGCCGGAACGGCCGCGCAGCTGGTTGTCGATGCGGCGGGACTCGTGCCGCTCGGTGCCGATGATGTGCAGGCCGCCGGCCGCCACCACCTCATCGTGGCGCTTCTGCCAGGCCGCCTTGAGCTCCTGGTGACGCTGCTCGTCGACCACCTCGCCGGCGGCCTCGAGCGCGGCGATCTCGGCCTCGAAGTTGCCGCCGAGCTGGATGTCGGTGCCGCGGCCGGCCATGTTGGTGGCGATGGTGACCGCGCCGGGGCGACCGGCCTGCGCCACGATGTGCGCCTCGCGCTCGTGCTGCTTGGCGTTGAGCACCTCGTGCGGGATGCCCTCCTTCTTCAGCAGGTTCGACAGCAGTTCGGAAGCCTCGATCGAGGTGGTGCCCACCAGCACCGGCTGGTTGCGCGAGCGGCAGTCGCGGATGTCCTCGATGATGGCCTTGAACTTGTCCTCCTGCGTGAGGTACACGAGGTCGGGCATGTCCTTCCTGATCATCGGCTTGTGGGTGGGGATCACCACCACCTCCAGGCCGTAGATCTGCATGAACTCGGGCGCCTCGGTGTCGGCGGTGCCGGTCATGCCCGCGAGCTTCTTGTACAGGCGGAAGTAGTTCTGGAAGGTGATCGAGGCGATCGTCTGGTTCTCCTCGCGCACCCGCACGCCTTCCTTGGCCTCGATGGCCTGGTGCAGGCCGTCGGACCAGCGCCGGCCGGGCATGGTGCGGCCGGTGAACTCATCGACGATGATCACCTCGCCGTTGCGCACGATGTACTCGACGTCGCGCTTGTAGATGGCGTGCGCGCGCAGCGCGGCGTTGAGGTGGTGCATCAGGCGGATGTTGGCGGCGTCGTACAGGCTCTCGCCCTCGCGCAGCAGGCCCGCCTCGGTGAGCAGCTGCTCGATGTGCTCGTGGCCTTCCTCGGTGATGTGCACCTGCCGGGCCTTCAGGTCCACCGAGTAGTCGCCGGGGCCGTTCTCCTCCTTCTGCGGCTTCAGGTGCGGCACCAGCTTGTTGATGGCGATGTAGAGCTCGGTGCTCTCCTCGGCCGGACCGGAGATGATCAGCGGCGTGCGCGCCTCGTCGATCAGGATGGAGTCGACCTCGTCGACGATGGCGTAGGCCAGGCCGCGCTGCACGCGGTCCTCGAGCCGGTAGGCGAGGTTGTCGCGCAGGTAGTCGAAGCCGAATTCGTTGTTGGTGCCGTAGGTGATGTCGGCGGCGTAGGCGGCGCGCTTCTCCTCCGGCGACTGGCCGGCCCGGATCACGCCCACGGTGAGGCCGAGGAAGCGGTACACCGGGCCCATCCAGTGGGCGTCGCGCTGGGCGAGGTATTCGTTGACGGTCACCACGTGCACGCCCTCGCCGGTCAGGGCGTTCAGGTACGCCGGCAGCGTGGCCACCAGCGTCTTGCCCTCGCCGGTGCGCATCTCGGCGATCTTGCCCTCGTGCAGGGCCATTCCACCGATGAGCTGCACGTCGAAGTGGCGCATGCCCAGGGTGCGGCGGGCGGCCTCGCGCACCACCGCGAAGGCCTCGGGGGCGAGCTCGTCGAGCTTCGCGCCCTGCTTGAGCCGCTCGCGGAACTCGGCCGTCTTGGCGCCCAGCGCCTCGTCGGAGAGGGCCTGGAGGGCGGACTCGAAGCGGCCGGCCTGCTGGGCCACGTTGCGATAGCCGCGCACGATGCGCTCGTTGCGGCTGCCAAAGACACGCGTGAGTAACTGCAGCACTGGCCGTTCGAACCTCTGGAATCGCGACCGGAATATGGATCAATGACGGCGGCACCCGGGGATTCAAGGCCCGGGGCCGGTCAAACAATCATTTTACGATAGACACCCGCCCGCCGCCGCGCCGTGAGCGCCGGGGCCCCGGTTCAGGGCTTGATGAACTTCAGCGGGTTCACGTGCCGGCCGTTCTGCAGCACCTCGAAGTGCACGTGCGGACCGGTGGAGCGGCCGGTGGAACCCATCAGTGCGATGGGCTGGCCGGGGCACAGGCCCTCGCCCA
>QGUX01000316.1 GCA_003242275.1 Pseudomonadota bacterium
GGGGTCCGGCCCCCCCATCCCCGGGGTTCGCCCCCCGGTGCATCAGGTCCGCATCGATGGTGCGCGGCAGGCGGCGGGGCGCCTTGGGCGCGCGCACCTCGGCGGCCGGGTTGTGCCCCGCCAGTCCCTCGCGCTGCAGGAAGGTGTAGAACGAGCGCACCGCCGACAGCAGCCGCTGCACGCTCTTCGGGCCGAGGCCCCCCGCGTGCGACTGGGCCGCGAACAGCCGCACGTGGCCGTGGTCCAGGCGCGTCCAGTCGGAGAGCCCCTGGGCATCGCACCAGGCCGCCAGCCGCGCCAGGTCGCGCGAGTAGGCGAGGCGGGTGTGCGGTGAGAGATTGCGTTCCCGGGTCAGGTGCTCGAGGAACGCGCGGCGCGCGGCGTCGGCTTCGGGGCTCACGGCCGCGTCCGGGGCGGCCGGCGCGCGATTTCAGTCGCGCGCCAGCGCATCGCCGATGAGTTCGCCCAGGCGCGCGAGGAAGTCCGTGCTCATGCCCGGGTGGAAGCGCTGGCTGTTGAGGCTGCCCAGCGCCAGCAGCCCGAAGGGCCTGTCGTCGACCAGCGGCACCAGCGCCACCGACCCCACGCTGGCTGCGTCGTCGGGCCCGAACAGGAACTCGCGCAGCGAGTCGCGGATCTGGCCGCAGCGCGGCTTGCCCGAGGCGAACAGCGAGTCGAAACCGGCGAGGTTGGGATCGTCCACCGGCACCTGGCGCACGAAGCGCAGGCCGACGTCGCCGTCGGCGACGTTGCCGAACAGCAGCAGCACCGTGGGCGCGACGTCGAAGTCCTCGCGCATGCCCTGGTCGATCTGCGTGAGGATGGCGCGGCGGGTGGGCGCGCGCATCAGCCGGCGCGTGAAGCGGTGGATGCGCTCGGCCAGCTGCTCGTTGGCGCGCGCGATCTCGACCAGCTCCGCGAAGCGCGCGTCGGCGGTCTGGTTCTTCTCGCGCAGTACCTCGATCTGCCGCTCGATCAGCGACACCGCGCCGCCGGTGGGATGCGGCACGCGCAGCGTGGCCAGCAGCTCGCCATTGCGCTGGAAGAAATCCGGATGCGCGCGCAGCCAGCCTGCGACATCGTCATCGGTCAGGGCGGACGCGGCACGCGCGGGGGAGGTGGTCATCGTGGTTGCTTCACTTCAGGTAGTTCGAAACGGCCGGTGAAAGATACTTCAGCCGGACCTGCGAGCCAAAGATGATGGCCGGGACCCTTCCAGCGCACGCTGAGCGTTCCGCCGGGCAGCCTCACCGACACCTGCTCGTCGAGCAGTCCGGCCAGGATGCCGGTGGCCACCGAGGCGCAGGTGCCGGTGCCGCAGGCCAGCGTCTCGCCCACGCCGCGCTCGAACACGCGCAGGTCCATGCGCGCGCGGTCGATGATGCGGCGGAAGCCCACATTGACGCGGTTCCTGAAGCGCGGGTGGCGCTCGAGCACCGCGCCAAGTCCGGCGACCGGGGCGGTGGCCACATCGGGCACGTCGAGCACGGCGTGCGGATTGCCCATCGAGGCGATGGCGAACTCCACGCGGCCGTTGGGCAGGTCGATGTGGTAGCGCGGGCCCGGCTGTCCCTGGGTGTCGAAGGCCACGGCCGCGGGCGAGAAGTCCGGCTCGCCCATGTCCACGGCGATGGTGCCGGAGGCGTCGATCTCCGCCTCGATGGGCCCGGCGGGGCTGTCGAGTCGCAGGCGGCCGTTGCGCACCACGCCGCGCCGGCGCAGCAGCTCGACCACGCAGCGCACGCCGTTGCCGCACTGCTCCACTTCGCTGCCGTCGGCATTGAAGATGCGGTAGTAGGCGGCGAAGCCCTCGCGCCGCGGCGGCTCGAGCACCATGGCCTGGTCGAAGCCGATGCCGCGATGGCGATCGCCCAGCCAGCGCCACTGCGCGGCGGTGATCGGCAGTCCGGATGCGGGCGCGTCGAGCACGATGACGTCGTTGCCCGCGCCGTGCATCTTGGTGAACTCGAACTGCATCGGCCAAGGATACCGCAGCGCGGGTATCTCAGAGGCGCGCCTTCAGTTCCGCCGCCATGCGCCGGCTCACCGGCAGGGGTTCGGAAAGGCCGCGCACGTGGGCCACGTAGCCGCCGTCGGCGAGCCGTTCCACGCCGGCGAGGTAGTCGCGGTTGACCAGCGCGCCGCGGTGCACGCGCAGGAAGCGCCCGCCGAATTCGGCCTCGAGCTGGCGCAGCGAGTCCTCCACCAGGTCCTCGCCGCCGGTGTGGCGAACGGTGGTGTACTTCTGTTCGGCGAGCAGGCAGATGATGTCCTCGACGCGCAGCAGCCTGATGCCGTCGCGGTGCCGCACCGACAGGTGCGTGCGCGGCTCGGGCCGGGCCACGTCCTCGAGCTGTCGTGCGGTCAGGCGCCGCGCGCGCTCGGTGGCGGCGGCCAGCTTCTCCCTGCGCACGGGCTTGAGCAGGTAGCCCACGGCGTCGGCCTCGAAGGCTTCCAGCGCGTGCTCGTCGTGCGCGGTGATGAACACGATGGCCGGCGGATCGGGCAGACGCGCGAGGTGGCGCGCCAGCTCCAGTCCGGACATGCCGGGCATGCGAACGTCGAGGTAGAGGATGTCGGGATTCAACTTCCCGACCAGCTCCAGCGTCGCGGCCGCGTCGCCGGCCTCGCCGACCACCTCGACCTGGCCGAGCTCGCGAAGCAGCGCGCTGAGCCGGGCGCGCGCCGGCGGTTCATCGTCGACGATCAGTGCTTTGGGCAGGGACACGGCCCATCATCCCCCGCCGGCCGGGCGCGGTTCAATCACGGGAAAGCGAAGCTGCACCACGAACTCGTCGCCGTCGCGCCCGGCGGTGACCGTGGCCTTCGGCCCGTGCAGCAGCGCCATGCGCTCGCGGATGTTCTCCAGCGCGATGCCGTGGCCGGCCGGCGCCGCGTCATCGTCCATGCGCTCCAGTGGCATGGGATTGCGGACGCGCAGCATCACCACGCCCTCGGCCATGGTGCCGTCCACGTGCACATCGCCGCCGCCGGGCAGCTGCGACACGCCGTGCACGAT
>QGUX01000317.1 GCA_003242275.1 Pseudomonadota bacterium
CTGGCGGGTTTCGGGCCCCAGGCTTGCATCCCGACGTGGAGACGTACCCGCGGGCTTCCCCCGCCGCGCCGGTTGTCGGGGCGGGCCGCGACTACGCCGCGCCCAGCTTTCCGGCGGGGCGGCCGTGGCTGGAGGCCGTGTTCGACCTGACCCGGCGCATCCAGCGGGAGTTCGTCTACGACCCCGGCGCCACCACCATCTCCACCAGCGTGGCCGAGGTGCTGGAGCAGCGGCGCGGCGTATGCCAGGACTTCGCCCACCTGATGATCGCTGCCCTGCGCAGCCTCGGCATCGTCGCGCGCTACGTCAGCGGCTACGTGCTGAACCAGGGCGCCGACGGGGCACGCCACGCCGGCGCCGATGCTTCCCATGCCTGGGTGGCCGCGTTCTGCCCCGGCCTGGGATGGGTGGACTTCGATCCCACCAACGGCAAGGTCGTGGACGAGGAGTTCATCACGCTGGGCTGGGGGCGCGAGTACCAGGACGTCACGCCGCTCCGGGGGGTGGTGCTGGGAGCGGCCAGCCAGCGCCTGACCGTGGCGGTCCGGGTCACGCCGCTTGCCCTCGATCCGCCGCCCCCCTAGAATGCGCGTCCCTTGCGCGCCCGTAGCTCAGTTGGATAGAGCGTCTGGCTACGAACCAGAAGGTCGGAGGTTCGAATCCTTCCGGGCGCGCCATTCCCCCTCCGTCACGGCTCGAAGATCACCAGCGCACCGCAGTCCTGGTCCGCGATGAACGTGGCCAGCACTTCCGCCGGCTCGTCCGAGGGATTTTCGGCGAACACGTGCAGTGCGCCGGGCGGTTCGAACCAGGTGTCGCCCGGACCGTAGCTGCGCGCCGCATCGCCGGCCAGCCGCGAACGCACGGTGCCGCGCAGCACATGGGCCATGACCGCGCCCGGGTGGCGATGCGCGGGCGTGAAGGCGCGCGGCGGAAAATTCACGATGGCCTGGGTCATCGCCTTGCCCGGGATGTCGGGCAGCGGCTGGCAGGACAGCAGCCGGAGGCTGGTGGCGGGCCGGACGTGCTCCTGCGGCGGGTCCGCGGCATCCGTTCCCGCTTCGTGCAGATGCGCGGCAGCTGCTGCGTGCCGCGGGGCGGGCCCGTGGGCCGTCCATGCCGCAGCCGCGGCCAGCAGGGCCGCGGCGGCCAGCGGGACCAGAGCACGGCCCGCGGCGGTCATGACGCCTTGGCATCGGCCGCGGTGAGCGCGCGTGCGCGCGGCTGGTAGGAACCCACCGGTGCGCGAAAGGCCACCGCCAGGCGGTTCCACCCATTGATGGCCACCACGGCCAGCGAGAGGTCCACCAGTTGCTCCTCGCTGAACTGTCCGCGGGCGCGGGCATAGACCTCGTCGGGCACATGTCCTTCGCGAAGAAGCGTCAGGCTTTCGGTCCACTCCAGCGCCGCGCGCTCGCGGTCGGAATAGCAGGGAGCCTCCCGCCAGGCATCCAGCAGGTAAAGCCGCTGCTCGGTCTCGCCGGCGGCGCGCGCGTCCTTGCTGTGCATGTCGATGCAGTGGGCGCAGCCGTTGATCTGCGAGGCGCGCATCTTCACCAGCTCGAGCAGGCGGTGGTCGAGCCGGCTGTTGACGTATTCCTGCAGGCCCAGCATGGCCCGCATGGCGGCGGGGGAGACCCGGCGGAAATCGATCCTGGCATTCATCTGCTGTCCTCCTTGCATGGTCGGTACGGGTGAACAGCAGACGCGCGGGCGGAGGCCTCCGTGACAGCCTCAGGAACCGTGCAGGGCGATGTGGCGCAGCTTGTCGGGATTCATGATGCTGAACACGTCGAGGATGCGCCGTCCGTCACTGTGGATCGTGATCACCGACAAGAGCGCTCCCCGGTGGAAGACCGCATAGCCGGGCTCGCCATTGACGGTGACGGGCCTGAAGCGGGCCTCGCCGACGAGCTTGCGGTACACGCCGGTGGCGAAGCGCGCCACGCGCCCGGCGCCACGCACCTGCTTGCGCGCCGCGCGCACCTTGCCGCCGCCGTCGGAGGTCCAGGTCGAACCGGGCGCGAGCAGCGCCAGCACGGCCTGCTGGTCCTGCGTCCTGAGGGCCTCGACGAGGCCGTCGAGCAGGCGGCGCGTGGTGGCCGCATCCACGCGCACCCGCGGCCGCCCGGCGCGCACGCGCCGGGCGGCACGGCTCACCAGCTGGCGGCAGGCGGCCTCGCTCTTGCCGAGGATGCGCGCGATGTCGGCGTAGTCCACGTCGAAGGCCTCGCGCAGCAGGAATGCTGCCCGCTCCTCAGGCGCCAGCCGTTCCAGCACGGCCAGCAGCGCCACCGACAGGTCGGAGGCCAGTTCCGCGGCTGCGTCCGCGGGGGGAGGTTCGGTCGCCACCAGGGGTTCGGGCAGCCAGGGTCCCGTGTACAGCTCGCGTTCGGTGCGCAGGCGTCGCAACCGGTCGATGCACAGCCGCGTCACGGTGGTCACCAGCCAGGCCTGCGCGTTGTGGATCCCGCGCACGTCCGAGGCCTGCCAGCGCAGCCATGCATCCTGCAGCACGTCCTCGGCATCCGCGCGGGAGCCGAGCATGCGGTAGGCCACGCTCCACAGGCGTGCGCGCTCCTGCCCGAAGAGGGCATCGGCCCCGGGAGTGTCCGCCACTTCGCCCATTTGCCTATTAGACGTTCCAGGCCGGCCGTTGTGACAAGGGGTGGCGGGAGGTGACGGGCGTGCCGGTGCCGTCCTGCATCCATGTTCCCCGACGGCCATTGCCGCACAGGCGATGCGCTGCTATGGATGACCGGCGGAGGCAGGGATGAAAAAGAAGCACCTGAGGTTCGGCAGGGGATTTTCGGTCCTGATGGGTACGAGGCGGGGGCAGGTGGCGCAGATGACCCTGGCCCCCGGCCAGATCGAGGGCGGACCGAACAACCGCCATGACGGCGCCGACCAGTGGCTGTTCGTGGTCAGCGGCCTTATAAACTTTCCCGAGCCCCGGGAACCGAACTAGTATCCGAAGCCCGCTTTTTGTTTTAAAAAA
>QGUX01000318.1 GCA_003242275.1 Pseudomonadota bacterium
CAAAAGACGGGATACGAGGTTTTGTACGGTCTCGGGGGCCCGGAGATGTGTAAAAGGGACAGCTGTACGCGGCCAATACGCAGGCGGCGCACACCGTGCCGGGGCACGTGGCCTCGGGCCGCTTCGAGGCGGCGCTCGGCGAGCTCGCCCGGCTGCGCGGCCCGGTGGATGCCTTCTTCGACGGCGTGATGGTGATGGACCCGGACCCGGCGCTGCGCGCCAACCGCCTCGCCATGCTGGGCCAGCTGCGCGAGCTGTTCGCGGGCATCGCCGACCTCTCGCGCCTGCCGGGGTGAGCCGCCAGGCGCCGGAGAAGTCCGCATGAACCGTTTCGAGCTGGTGAACTGGGCATCGGTGTTCGTGGCCTCGCTGGCCGGCTTCGCGCTCGGCGGGCTGTGGTACGGGCCGCTGTTCTCGCGCCTGTGGTCGCGGCTCACCGGCATCGACGGGAACACGCCGCGGCGCGTGCCCGCGGCGGTGCTGTTCGCCGCCGCCTGGGCGCTGAACTTCATCGCCGCCAGCGGCATCGCGCTGCAGAACGGCGCCCGCACAGGCGTGTGGTTCGCGCTGCACGTGGGACTGATGGGGGCGCTGTTCTTCATCGCGCCCGCGCTGGCGATGTTCCACCTGTTCGAGAAGAAGCCGCTGAAGCTGTGGCTGGTCAATGCCGGCTACCAGGTGGTCAACTTCTCGGTGATGGGCGCCATCATCGGTGCCTGGCCGCGCTGATCCGGACATCCCCTCGCGGCGCCGGATCCTGGCGCTGGCCTGGCCCATCGTGCTGGCGAACTGCGCCACGCCGCTCCTGGGCCTCACCGACACCGCCGTCATCGGCCACGTGGGCGCGGCGCACGAGCTCGGCGCCATCGCGCTCGGCGCGCTGGTGTTCAGCTTCGTGTTCTGGGCCTTCGGCTTCCTGCGCATGGGCACCACCGGCTTCACCGCGCGCGCGGCCGGCGCCGGCGACACGGCCGAGGAACGTGCGGTGGCCGCGCGCGGGCTGCTGCTGGCGCTGGCGATCGGCTGCGCGTTGCTGGCGCTGCAATGGCCGCTGGCGACACTGGCCATGCGCCTGTTCGAGGGCTCGGATGCGGTCGAGGAGGTCGCGCGCCGCTATGTGCTGATCCGCATCTGGAGCGCCCCGGCCACGCTGGCCGGCTACGTGGTGACGGGCTGGCTGATCGGCCTCGGCCGCACGCGCGACGTGCTCGGCATCCAGCTGCTGCTGAACGTGCTCAATGCCGTGCTCGACGTGCTGTTCGCCGCGGCGCTGGGCTGGGGCGTGGCCGGCATCGCCTTCGGCACCGTGCTCGCGGAGTGGCTGGCGCTGGGATACGCGCTGCGCGTGCTGTGGCGCGCGGTGCGCGCGCGCCACGAAGACACCGAGCCGCTGCTGCCGCGCGCGCGCCTCACCGACCGGCACGCCCTGCTGGCCACGCTGTCCGCCAACCGCGACCTGATGATCCGCACCGTGGTGATGCTGGCCGCGTTCGCGTGGTTCACCAATGCCGGCGCGCGCTTCGGCGACACCGTGCTGGCGGCCAACCACGTGCTGCTGCAGGTGATCAGCTTCAGCGCCTTCTTCCTCGACGGCTTCGCCTTTGCCGCGGAGGGGCTGGTGGGCCGGGCCGCGGGCGCCGGCCGGCGCGACGTGTTCGCTGCTGCGGTGCGACATTCCACCGAGCTCGCGGCGGCAACGGCCGGCCTGATGGCCCTGGCGCTGCTGGTGGCCGGCGAGGCCGTGGTGGCCCTGCTGACCAGCCTGCCGGAGGTGCGCGCCCAGGCCGCCGCCGTGCTGCCCTGGGTGGCCGCCTACGTGGCCCTGTCCTTCGCCGCCTTCCAGCTCGACGGCATCTTCATCGGCACCGGCCGCGCGGCGGCCATGCGCAATGCCTCGCTCGCCTCGGCGGCGGGCTTCGCGGCCTGCTACCTGCTGTTCGGCGCCGACCGGTCCGTGGAGGCGCTGTGGGCCGCCTTCGTGGCCTATGTGGTGCTGCGCGCGCTGGCGCTGCTGGCCGCCTGGCCGCGTCTCTCCCGCGAGGCCTTCGGGAGGACCTGAAGGACCATCCGCCGCCTTCGGAAAACCCCTAGATACGGCTGGCGAAGCGGCCATTCACACTTCGCCCGCGCTAGACTTCGCCACAGTCATTCATTCCACAGAACCAGTACCAGTGGGGGACTTCATGTCCGAGGAACTCAAGGACGGCCGCAGCGCCGCCACGACCACCAGCGTAGACCGCCGCGCCTTCATGGGCGGGGTCCTCACCGCCGCCGGCGCCACCCTGGCCGCGACCGCCGCCGGTGCCGCGCAGCCCGGCGGCCAGCAGGGGCCCCGCAGCGGCATCGAGGAGCGCTACGGACCGCCGAGCGAGCGCGGCCCGCAGCTCTTCCGCGTGGAGATGGACATCCGCTACTGCGAGGTGGAGGGCAAGGTGCCCACCGACCTGAAGGGTGCCTTCTACCGCACCGGCCCGGACGCGCAGTTCCCGATGCGTCCCGGCAACATTCCCTTCGACGGCGAGGGCCACGTCAGCCAGTTCCGCTTCGAGAACGGCAACGTGCACTACAAGAGCCGCTTCGTGCGCAACGAGCGCTACGTGGCGCAGGAGAAGGCCGGCAAGATCCTGTTCCCGATGTACAGGAACCCCTACCTCGACGATCCGTCGGTGAAGGGCAAGAGCCGCGGCACGCACAACACGCACATCATCCACCACAACAACATGCTGCTGGCGCTGAAGGAAGACAGCCCGCCGGCCGCCATGGACCTGAACACGCTGGAGACCCTCGACCCGGTCTACCGCTTCAACGGCCAGCTCGAGAGCGCCACCTTCACCGCGCATCCCAAGCTCGACTCGAAGACCGGCAACCTGGTCGCCTTCGGCTACGAGGCCAGGGGCCACGGCACCACCGACGTGAACGTGTTCGAGTACACGCCGGATGGAAAGAAGGTGTGGGACTGCTGGGTCAAGGTGCCCTACGTGGGCATGCTGCA
>QGUX01000080.1 GCA_003242275.1 Pseudomonadota bacterium
GGGGCCCCGGTTCAGGGCTTGATGAACTTCAGCGGGTTCACGTGCCGGCCGTTCTGCAGCACCTCGAAGTGCACGTGCGGACCGGTGGAGCGGCCGGTGGAACCCATCAGTGCGATGGGCTGGCCGCGGCTCACGCGCTCGCCCACCGAAACCAGGGCCTTCTGGTTGTGCGCATAGCGGGTGACGTACTCGCCATGGGTGATCTCCACCAGGTTGCCGTAGCCGGCCACGTTCTCGACCCGGGTCACCACGCCTTCGGCCACCGCCAGCACCTCCGAGCCCAGCACGCCGGCGAAATCCAGGCCCCGGTGGTGGGCCTCATGGCCCTTGAAGGGGTCCTGGCGGGTGCCGTAGTAAGAGGAGACATAACCACTGGACACCGGCCGGCCCTCGGGGCGCACGGCCTCGTACAGGCTGCGGGACAGGATGACGTTCTCCAGGGCCAGGAGCTGCGAGTCGCGCTGCTCCAGCCGCCGCTCCAGCTCGTCGAGCAGGCGGGTGATGTCGGGGACGGCGGCGCTGCCGGTGAGCGGGGCGCCTTCCTCCTCCGGGCCGCCCAGGGCGGGCGGGGAGTCGAAATTGAACTCGCCGCTGCTGATCTTGGCCATCTCGGTCAGGCGCTTGCCCAGCGCGTCGAGCCGGATGACGTGGGCGTTGAGCTCGCCCATGCGGACGGAAATGGCGTCGATGCGGTCCTGCACCTGCTGGCGCAGCCGCTGGACTTCGGCCAGCTGCACCTCGCGGTCGTTCCCGCCCCGCGATCCCAGGTGCATGCCGAGGGCAAAGATACCGCCGAGGATGGCCAGCCCGAACACTCCCGCGAGCGTCAGGACGGCGGGATGCGTCAGCCTCAGGTGGTGCGCAAGTCCCCGCCGGCGGGAGAAAAAGATCAGGTTCATTTAGGCTCTGCCGTCGGACGTTGACGCGACTATGCCGAAGAAGCCCCCCCGAAACAACCGCACCGCCGCGGAATTACGGACAGTTCACAGTGCCGGTTCGAGGTTGGCCGGCTTGCTGCAGCGCATCACAAAGCGCGCCCAGGTGGTGCTGCCCACGCCGGGGGACGGGGCGCCGGACCCCTGGTTGCAGAAGCTGCGGGCGGCCCTGCCCGAGGAGCTGCGGCCGCACCTGCTCTCGGTGCTGGAGAAGCCGGACGAGCTGGTGCTGTTCGCCGGGTCGGCCGCCTGGGCCAGCCGGCTGAAGCTGGTGCTGCCGGAACTCGCCGGGGCGGCCGGGCAACGGCGCCTGACGGTGCGGCTCGACCCCGGCCGGGGTCAGTAGTACTCCTCGTCCTCCTGCTCTTCTTCTTCCTCGTCCTCGACGATGCCGGGTTCGGCATAGGCGATGGGGACCTCGGCGGCGGACCCGAAGCTCACCCGCTCCCAGGTGTCCGGGCGCGAGAGCAGCTCGCGCAGCAGCCGGTTGTTCAGGCCGTGGCCCGACTTGTGGCCGGAGAACTCGCCGATGATGCCGTGGCCGGCGAGGTACAGGTCGCCGATGGCGTCGAGGATCTTGTGCTTCACGAACTCGTCGCGGTAGCGCAGGCCCTCCTCGTTCAGCACGCCGGCGTCGTCCAGCACGATGGCATTGTCCAGCGAGCCGCCCAGCGCCAGGTTGTGCCGGCGCAGCGTCTCGATGTCGCGCATGAAGCCGAAGGTGCGGGCGCGCGCGACTTCCTTCAGGTAGGCGATGGAGGAGAAGTCCATCGAGGCCGAGGCCAGCCCGCCGCGCATCAGCGGATGGTCGAACTCGATCTGGAAGTTGACGCGGAAGCCCTCGTGCGGGTCGAAGCGCGCCCACTTGTCGCCGTCGCGCACCTCGATGCTCTTCAGGATGCGCAGGAACTGCTTGGGACGGTCCTGCTCCACCAGCCCGGCGGACTGCAGCAGGAACACGAAGGGATCGGCGCTGCCGTCCATGATGGGCACTTCCGGGGCGTCGAGCTCGACGATGGCGTTGTCCACGCCGAGGCCCGCGAAGGCCGACATCAGGTGCTCGATGGTGGAGACGCGCGCATCGCCGGCGACGAGCACGGTGCCCAGGCGCGTGTCGCCCACGTGGGTGGCCAGTGCCGGGATGTCGACCGGCGGATCGAGGTCGACGCGGCGGAAGACGATGCCGGCATCGGCGGGCGCCGGCAGCAGCGTCATCGAGATCCTGGACCCGCTGTGCAGGCCGACGCCGGTGGCGCCGATGCGGGTCTTCAGGGTGCGCTGCGCAAACATGGCGGCCGGAGGAAAAAGCTGCGGTAGCCGGTGAGGACGGCTACCGTAGCACATCGCTCGCGCGGGCGCGGTCAGCGGCGGACGACAGCCACGGCGTCCGCCCGCTGATTCCGCAACCCGCCCCGTCGGGGGCCGCCGTGCCCCTCAGTCGGCCTGGCGGCGCAGGAAGGCCGGGATGTCCAGCAGCTCGTCGTCCACGCTGGCCGCGCCGATGCCGTCACCCACCGCGCGGGCGTAGCGCTGCACCGCGGGCTTGTCCAGCTCGCTGTAGTTGGTCTGCACCGGCGCCAGCGGCGGGGCGGGGCGGCGCGCGGCGGCGCGCACGCCGGCATCGCGCATCGCCGGCTCGCCGCGGCCGCGCGCCTGCGCCGTGCGGTTCAGCCCCGTGGCGACCACGGTGACGCGCAGCTCGTCGCTCATCTCCGGGTCGATCACGGTGCCCACCACCACGGTGGCGTCATCCGAGGCGAACTGCTTGACGATGCTGCCCACCTCCTGGAACTCGCCGATCGACAGGTCCATGCCGGCGGTGACGTTCACCAGGATGCCGTGCGCATCGGCCAGGTCCACGTGCTCGAGCAGCGGCGAGGACACGGCGGCCTCGGCGGCGATGCGGGCGCGCTCGGCGCCGCGGCCCACGCCGGAGCCCATCATGGCCATGCCGGTCTCGCTCATCACCGTGCGCACGTCGGCGAAGTCGACGTTGATCAGGCCCGGGCGGGTGATCAGCTCGGCAATGCCCTGCACCGCGCCCTGCAGCACCTCGTTGGCGGACTTGAAGGCGTCCAGCAGCGTGGTGGAGCCGCCCAGCACGGTCAGCAGCTTCTGGTTGGGGATGGTGATCAGCGAGTCCACGTACTTGGACAGCTCGGCGATGCCGGTCTCGGCGGCGCGGTGGCGCTTCATCCCCTCCATGTCGAACGGACGGGTCACCACGGCCACGGTCAGGATGCCCAGCTCCTTGGCCAGCTGCGCCACCACCGGCGCCGCGCCGGTGCCCGTGCCGCCGCCCATGCCGGCGGTGATGAACAGCATGTCGGCGCCGTCGATCAGCTCGATCAGGCGCTCGCGGTCCTCCAGCGCGGCCGCGCGGCCCACCTCGGGATTGGCGCCGGCGCCCAGGCCCTTGGTGATGTCGCTGCCGATCTGCAGCGCGGTCTTGACCTTGGAGTGCTTGAGCGCCTGCGCATCGGTGTTGATGCACATGAACTCCACGCCCTCGATGCCGGTGGTGCACATGTGCGCCACGGCGTTGCCGCCGCCGCCACCGACGCCGATGACCTTGATGACCGCGTTCTGGCTGTACGCATCCATTACTTCAAACATGGCTGTAGCTCCTCACTGCTGCAAAAGACCAACGTTGACGAATCAGAAATTTCCCTTGAACCAGGACTGCATGCGCTCGAACAGACCCTGCACACTCACGGGCAGCGCACGCGCCCTGCCCTGCCCCGTCGAGTTTTCCCGCGCATGCAGCAGGAGACCCACGGCGGTCGAATAGATCGGGTTGCTCACCACGTCGGCGAGGCCCTTCACGTGCTGCTGGGGAACGCCCAGCCGCACCGGCATGTGGAACACTTCCTCGGCGAGGTCGATGGCGCCCTCCATGCGGGCGCTGCCGCCGGTGAGCACCACGCCGGCGGCGATGGTTTCCTGGAAGCCGCTGCGGCACAGCTCGTCGCGCACCAGGCCGAACAGCTCCTCGTAGCGAGGCTCCACCACCTCCGCCAGCGTCTGGCGGGCCAGGCGCCGCGCCGGCCGGTCGCCCACGCTGGGCACCTCGATGCTCTCGTCGCTGTTGGCCAGCTGCGAGAGCGCGCAGGCGTAGCGCACCTTGATGTCCTCGGCGTAGTGCGTAGGAGTGCGCATCGACACGGCGATGTCGTTGGTGACCTGGTCGCCGGCGATGGGGATCACCGCGGTGTGCTGGATGGCGCCGTCGCAGAACACGGCGATGTCGGTGGTGCCGCCGCCGATGTCCACCAGGCACACGCCCAGTTCCTTCTCGTCCTCGGTCAGCACCGCGTGGCTGGAGGCCAGCTGCTCCAGCACCACGTCCTCGACCGTGAGGCCGCAGCGCTGCACGCACTTGATGATGTTCTGCGCGGCGCTGTCGGCGCCGGTGACGATGTGCACCTTGGCTTCCAGGCGCACGCCGGCCATGCCGATGGGATCGCGGATCCCCTCCTGGCCGTCGATGATGTACTCCTGCGGCAGCACGTGCAGGATGCGCTGGTCGGCCGGGATCGCCACGGCCTTGGCTGCGTCGATCACGTTCTGCACGTCCACCTCGGTGACCTCGCGCTCGCGGATGCCGACGATGCCGTGCGAGTTCAGGCTCCGCACATGCGAGCCGGCGATGCCGGCGTACACGGCGTGGATCTCGCAGCCGGCCATCAGCTCGGCCTCCTCCACCGCGCGCTGGATGGACTGCACGGTGGACTCTATGTTGACCACCACGCCCTTCTTCAGGCCGCGCGAGGGATGCGAGCCCAGGCCCACCACCTCCACGCTGCCGTCCGCGCCGATCTCCCCGACCAGCGCCACCACCTTGGATGTGCCGATGTCCAGCCCCACGATCAGGGGCCTGTCGTTACGTCTTGCCACGCGTGGCTCCTCCGGCCGTGCGCCAGCCCACGGCGAAGCCGTTGGCGTAGCGCAGGTCCACGTACTCGACCTCGCCGGGGCGCGACGCGACCACGCGCGCACCGGCGGCAATGAAACGTTCGAAGCGCTCCTCGACCTGCTCGCGGCCCAGCCGCAGCGTCACGCCGTTGTCGAGCGTGAACTCCCAGGCACCGCGCTCGTCCAGCGTCATGCGCGTGAGGCGCAGGCCGGCGCCGGTGAGGCGCGGCACGATGGCGAGGTAGCGCTGGGTCATCAGCGCCTGCTGCCCCTCCGGGCCGGACAGCTCGGGCAGCTCGGGCGGGATGTGGCGCGGGTCGTGCACGAACACCTCGCCGCGCACGTTGAGCAGGCCGCTCTCGCCCCAGCGCGCCACCGGCTCCTGCTCCACCACCTGCACCGACAGCGCGCGCGGCCAGGTGCGCGCCACGCTGGCGCGGTCCACCCACGGGATGCGCTCCACGGCCCCGGCGATGCGCGCGAGGTCCACGGCCACCATGCCGTCGTTGCCCACGGCCTCGCGCACCGCCTTCTCCACGTCCAGCGGCTGCACGCGCTGGAAGCGGCCGGAGATGCTCACGCGCTCCACCGGCTGGTCGAGCGCGAAGCGCAGCGCGGCCAGCGCACCGCCGACGATGGCCAGCGCCAGCAGCGCCGGTGCGACGCGCTGCCAGGAAGGCAGGCGCAGGCGCAGTCCCTCGCGCGGCTCGCGCCGGCGGTTCCTGGCCGCGGACTTCTTCCTGCGTCCGAACATCAGCGTGGGTCCTCCACCCGCTCGCGCACGAAGCTGGTCTCCAGCACCTGCCAGCACAGCTCCTCGAAGTCGATGCCGGCGGCGCGCGCCGCCATCGGCACCAGGCTGTGGTCGGTCATGCCGGGCACGGTGTTCAGCTCCAGCAGCAGCGGCCGGCCGGTGTGGTCGGCCATGAAATCCACGCGGCCCCAGCCCTCGGCGCCCACGGCGTCGAAGGCCGCCAGCGCGAGGCTGGCCATGTGCGCCTCGGCCTGCGCCGACAGGCCCGCCGGGCAGTGGTACTTCGTGTCGTTGCGGTGGTACTTGGCCTCGTAGTCGTAGAAGGTGTTGGCGGCCTCGATGCGGATGGCCGGCAGCACGCGCCGGTGCAGCACCGCCACGGTGTACTCGGCGCCGGTGATCCACTTCTCGGCGAACACCACGTCGTCGACCGCCGCCGCGGCCTGCCAGGCGGCCTCCATGTCCTCGGCGCGCTCGACCTTGGTCATGCCCACGCTGGAGCCCTGCGTGGCGGGCTTGACGATCAGCGGCAGGCCGAGGCGCTCGATGGCGCGCTGGCAGTCGGCCGGCGTGCGCAGCACCTCGGACTCGGCCGTCATCACGCCGATGGCGGCGGCCAGGCGCTTGGTGCGCAGCTTGTCCATGGCCAGCGCCGAGCCCAGCACGCCGCTGCCCGTGTATGGCAACCCGATCATCTCCAGCGCGCCCTGCAGGGTGCCGTCCTCGCCGCCGGGACCGTGCAGCACGATGAAGGCGCGGTCGAAGCCGCGCTCGATGAGCGAGGTGAGCGGCTCCTCGCGCGGATCCACGCCCGTGGCATCGATGCCGCGCCGCTTCAGCGCCGCGAGCACGGCGCGGCCGGAGATCAGCGAGATCTCCCGCTCGGCCGAGCCGCCGCCGAACAGCACGGCGACCTTGCCGAACTCCTTCGGGTCGGTGATGCGTCTCAGGCGCTTCGGGTCGTGCGTCAGCTTCACTTCAGATGGCCTCTCCAACGATGCGGCACTCGGGGGTCAGGCGCCGGCCGTGGTGCCGCTCCACCTCGTCCCGCACGCGCTCGATCAGCGTCTCGATGTCGCGCGCGGTGGCGTTGCCTTCGTTGATGATGAAATTCGCGTGCTTGGACGACACCACCGCACCGCCCACGCGCAGGCCCTTCAGGCCCGCGCTCTCGATCAGGCGCGCGGCGTGGTCGCCGGGGGGATTGGTGAACACCGAACCGCAGTTCCACTCGCCGATGGGCTGGGTCTGGCGGCGCCGCTCCAGCAGCGTGCGCGTGGCCTCTTCGGAGGAACCCTCGCGGAACACGAAGTGCGCGGCGAGGAACCATTCCTCCGGCGCCGGCGCCTCCACGTGGCGATAGCCCACGCGGTACCCGGACGCGGCGCGCTCATGCACGTTGCCACGGCGGTCCACGGTCTCCACGCGCTCCACGTGCCGCCAGGTCTCCTGGCCGAAGGCGCCGGCGTTCATGGCCAGCGCGCCGCCCACCGTGCCGGGAATGCCGGTGAAGAACTCGGCCGGGCCGAGGTCCCAGCGCGCGCAGGCGCGCGCCAGCCTGGCGCAGGGCACGCCTGCCTCTGCGTAGACGCCGCGCTCGCCGCGGCGCTCCAGCGCGGTCAGCGCCTCGCGGGTGGAAATCACCACGCCGCGCACGCCCCCGTCGCGCACCAGCAGGTTGCTGCCCAGGCCGAGCCACAGGAGCGGCACGTCCGGTGGCAGCGCCTTGAGGAACGCGATCAGGTCGTCGCGGTTCTCCGGCGTGAAGAACACGTCGGCCGGCCCGCCCACGTGCCAGGAGGTGTGGCGCGACAGCGGCTCGTGCAGGCGGATGCGCGAGGCGAACTCGGGCGGCGGCACGTAGCTCATGCGCCCTCCTTGCCGAGCAGCGCCGAAAGGCGCGGCGCGAGCTCGTGCGCGGCCGCGCTGATGCTGCCGGCACCCATCATCGCGATCACGTCGCCGGGACGGACGATGCCGGCCAGCGCCGGCGCGATCTCCTCCACGCCCGGCACGAACACCGGCTCAACCTTGCCGCGCGTGCGCACCGCGCGGCAGATGGCGCGGCCGTCGGCGCCCTCGATGGGCTGCTCGCCGGCGGCGTACACGTCGGTGACCAGCAGCACGTCGGCGCTGGAGAGCACGCGCGCGAAATCGTCCAGCAGGTCGCGGGTGCGCGTGTAGCGGTGCGGCTGGAACACCAGCACCAGGCGCCGCTCGCCGAAGGCCTGGCGCAGCGCGTCCAGCGTGGCCGCGATCTCGGTGGGGTGGTGGCCGTAGTCGTCGACCACGGTGAGGTTGCCGCCGGCCAGCGCCAGCTCGCCCACCACCTGCAGGCGGCGGTCGATGCCCTGGAAGTTGGCCAGCGCGCGCTGGATGGCCGCGTCGTCGATGCCCAGGTCGGTGGCCACCGCGATCGCGGCCAGCGAGTTCAGCACATTGTGCAGGCCCGGCAGGTTCACCGTGACCGGCAGCGGATCATGGCCCTTGCGCAGCACGGTGAAGTGCGTGCGCATGGCCTCGCGGCGCACGTCCACGGCACGCGTGTCGGCCTGCTCGCCGAAGCCGTAGGTGATGACCGGGCGTCCCACCTGCGGCAGGAGGCGCGCGATCTCCGGATCGTCGGTGCACAGCACCGCCAGGCCATGGAACGGCAGGTTGTGCAGGAACTCGACGAAGCTCTGCCGGAGCTTCTGGAAGTCGCCGCCATGTGTGCCCAGGTGGTCGTTGTCGATGTTGGTGACCACCGCGATCATGGGCTGCAGGTGCAGGAACGAGGCGTCGCTCTCGTCGGCCTCGGCGACGAGGTACCGCCCGGCGCCCAGGCGCGCATTGCTGCCGGCGCTCTTCAGCCGCCCGCCGATCACGAAGGTGGGATCCTCGCCGCCCTCGGCCAGCACGCTGGCCACCAGGCTGGTGGTGGTGGTCTTGCCGTGCGTGCCCGCCACCGCGATGGAGAAGCGGAAGCGCATCAGCTCGCCCAGCATCTCCGCGCGCGGCACCACCGGGATGCGCGCCTGAAGCGCGGCAGCCACTTCGGGGTTGGAGCGATCGATGGCGGAGGACACCACCACCACGTCGCTGCCCCGGATGTGGGACGCATCGTGGCCGGTGAAGATGCGCGCGCCCAGCTCCGCCAGGCGCCGCGTCACCGCATTCGGCCGGATGTCCGAGCCCTGCACCGAGTAGCCCTGGTTCAGCAGCACCTCGGCGATGCCGCCCATGCCGCTGCCGCCGATGCCGACGAAGTGCACGGTGTTGATGCGGCGCATGCCGTCGGAGTGGCGACGCCGCGCGCCTGCGGCGAGGTGGCTCATGCGCGCACCTCCGCGGCCAGGCAGGCCTGGAGCAGCTTCGCGGCCGCATCCGGCAGCGCCACGCGGCGCGCGGCCTCGCCCAGTTCCAGCAGCCCCTCGCGGCCGCGTGCCGCCAGGTCCTTCAGCACGCGGGCGAGGTTCTCCCCGGTCAGCTGCGCATCGGGAACGAGGCGCGCGGCGCCGGCGTCGACCAGGAAGCGCGCGTTGTGTGTCTGGTGGTCGTCCACCGCGTGCGGATAGGGGACCAGCACCGCGCCCACGCCGGCCGCGGCCAGTTCGGCCACGGTGAGCGCGCCGGCGCGGCAGACCACGAGGTCGGCCCATCCCAGCGCCTCGGCCATGTCGGCGATGAAGGGCGTGACCTCGCCCTCCACGCCGGCATCGCGATAGGCGGCGCGCGCCGTGTCGAACAGTTTCTCGCCGGCCTGGTGGCGCACCACGAAGCGCGGCGCGGCGGCATCCCGGGCGAGGATGCGCAGCGCCTGCGGCACGGACTCGTTCAGGCGCCGCGCGCCCAGGCTCCCGCCCACCACCAGCAGGCGCAGCGCGCCCTCGCGGCCGGCGAAGCGGACGGCCGGCGGCGGCAGCGCGGCGATCTCGGCGCGCACCGGGTTGCCGATCAGGCGCACGCGCGGACGGCCGGCCAGCGCGGAAGGAAATGCCGTCAGCACCTCGCGTGCCAGCGGCGCGAGGCAGCGGTTGGTGAAGCCGGCAATGGCATTCTGCTCGTGCACGATGAGCGGCCGGCGGCACAGCCACGCGGCCACGCCGCCCGGCCCGGTGACGAAGCCGCCCAGGCCCACCACCACGCCGGGACGATGGCGGCGCATGATGCGCATCGCCTGCCACAGCGCGCGCACGAGCTGGAACGGCGCGGCCAGCAGCGTCAGCACGCCCTTGCCGCGCAGCCCGGAGACGGTCAGCCACTCGATCTCGAAGCCTTCGGCCGGCACCACGCGCGCCTCCAGGCCACGCCGCGTGCCCAGCCACACCACGCGCCGCGAACGCTCGCGCAGCAGCCGCGCAAGCGCCAGCGCGGGGAACACGTGGCCACCGGTGCCGCCGGCCATGATCATCACCGGCGCGCTCATGCGGCCACCTCGCGCATGCCGCGGCGCGCGCCCACGCTGGCGCCGCCGCGCGAACGCAGCACGGTCTCGTGGTGCACGCGCAGCACCATGCCCACCCACATCAGCGCCACCACGATGCTGGTGCGGCCATAGCTCATGAATGGCAGTGTCAGGCCCTTGGTGGGCAGCACGCTCATGGCCACGCCGATGTTGACCAGCGACTGGATGCCCACCCACAGGCCGAAGGCGGCGGCCAGGCCGGCCTGGAACTTCAGTCCCGCGGTGGCCGCCTCGCGGGCGATGTACAGCGCGCGCCACGCCAGTGCCACGAACAGCGCCAGCGTCAGCAGCACGCCGGCCAGCCCCAGCTCCTCGGCCAGCACCGCGAACAGGAAGTCGGTGTGTGCCTCGGGCAGGTAGAACAGCTTCTGCACGCTCTCGCCCAGGCCCACGCCGAACCACTCGCCGCGGCCGATGGCGATCAGCGACTGCACCGGCTGGTAACCACATTCCTGCGCATGCGCCCAGGGATTGAGGAAGCAGGTCAGGCGCTTCATGCGGTAATCCGCCGACACCATCAGCGCCGCGAATCCCGCCGCGGCGGCCAGCAGGCACAGGAGCACCCCGCGCAGCTGCGCGCCGGCGATGAACAGCAGGCCGAAGGCGGTGGCGAACAGCACCGCGGCGGCGCCGAAGTCCGGCTCCATCAGCAGCAGCAGGCAGAACACGAACGTCAGGCCCAGCGGCTTGGCCAGCCCGGCCAGGCTCCCGGCCAGTTCCCTGCCGCGCCGTGCGGCATAGGCCGCCACCCAGACGAGCACCAGCACGCGCGCCAGCTCCGAGGGCTGGAGCTGGATGCCAGGCAGGCGGATCCAGCGGCGGCTGCCATTGGATTCATGGCCGATGCCGGGGATCAGCACCACCACCAGCATCACCGCGGCCAGCACCAGGATCAGGTTGGCATGCTTCAGGTAGAAGTCCGTGGGGACCAGCGCCAGCAGCACCGCCAGCACGATGCCCACGGCCGCACCCTGCAGCTGGCCCTTGACGAAGAACAGCGCATCGCCGGCATCGCGCGCCGCCTTGGACACCGACGCCGAGGTCAGCATCACCAGGCCCAGCAGCAGCACGGCCAGCACCAGGCACACCAGCACGGTGTCGAGCGCGTAACCCTGTCCGCGTTGCGCGCTCATGCCGCGAGCCTCCGTACCGCCTCGGCGAACACCTCGCCGCGGTGCGCGTAGTCACGGAACATGTCGAGGCTGGCGCAGGCCGGCGACAGCAGCACGGTATCGCCGGGCCGCGCGGCGCGCGCCGCGGCGACGACGGCTTCCTCCAGCGTGGCACAGCGCTCGATGGGACACACGCCGGCCAGCGCGGCCTCGATGCGCGGCGCATCGCGGCCGATGGTGAGCACGCGCCGCACCTTGCCGGCCAGCGCCGCGGCCAGCGGCGAGAAGTCCTGGTTCTTGCCGTCGCCGCCGGCGATCAGCAGCAGTGGACCGGTGAAGCCGGCCACCGCCGCCAGCGTGGCGCCGACATTGGTGCCCTTGGAATCGTTCACGTAGCGCACGCCGCCGATCTCGGCCACGAAGGCGGCGCGGTGCGGCAGGCCGGGGAAGTCGCGCAGCGCCGCCAGCAGCGGCTCGCGCGCAAGCCCCAGCGCCTCGCCCATGGCCAGCGCGGCCAGCGCGTTGGCGGCATTGTGGCGGCCGACCAGGCGCAGCTCGTCCATGGCCAGCAGGCGCTCGCTTCCACGGCACAGCCAGTCGCGGCCCTGCTCCGTGGCGAGCACGAAATCGGCGCCGGAGCGGGCATCCAGCGAGAAGGTCAGGGTGCGCTGGCCCGGCCGTGCCATCGCCGCCACGCGCGCATCATCCAGGTTCAGCACGGCGGTGTCGCAGCGTTCGAAGATGCGCGCCTTGGCCGCCGCGTAGGCCTCGATGTCCGCGTAGCGGTCGAGGTGGTCGGCGGTGACGTTCAGCACCGTCGCGGCGGCGAGGTGCAGCGAATGCGTGGTCTCGAGCTGGTAGCTGGACAGCTCCAGCACGTACAGCGAGACCCCGCCGCCTTCGAGCAGGTCCAGCGCCGGCGGCGAGAGGTTGCCGCCCGCGCGCGCCGGGCGACCGGCGCGACCGGCCATGTGCGCCAGCAGCGAGGTCACGGTGCTCTTGCCGTTGGTGCCGGTGACGCCGGCCACCGGCGCCGCGCCGCGCTCGGCGACGAGGCCGCCGCCGCCGCGACCCCCAATGCCGCGCCCCCCCGCCGCGCAGAAGAATTCCTGCTGACGG
>QGUX01000081.1 GCA_003242275.1 Pseudomonadota bacterium
CGGCGCAGGCGCGGCTGGTGGCGCAGGCACGCGCGCAGGACCGCCCATCCCCCGTGCTGGCGCTGGCGCCACGCCGTCCCGAGCGCTTCGAGGCCGTGGCGCGCTGGCTGCAGCAGCAGGGCCTGCCGCATGCGCGCGCCTCGGCGGGCGGCCTGCCGGCAACCGGCGCGGACGTGGTGCTGGTGGACGAGATGGGTGTGCTGCCGCGCTGGTACGCGGCGGCGGACTTCGCCTTCGTCGGCGGGAGCCTGGTGCCCGTGGGCGGACACAACCTGCTGGAACCGGCCGCGCTGGGCCGTCCCGTGCTGTGCGGCCCGCACACCTTCCATGCGCCGGAGGTGACCCGGCTGCTGGTGGAGGCGGGCGGGGCCCGCGTGGTGCGCGACGTGGAAGAGGTGGCGGCGGCACTGGCCGCCTGGCTGTCCGACCCGGCCGCCGCCGCGGCGGACGGCGCGAAGGCCGCCGCGGCGGTGCGGGCCAGTCAGGGCGCGGCGCGCCGCGCCGTGGAACTGCTCAGTTCGCTTCCGGCGCCACCGTCAGCCACTGGTTGATTTCCTCGATCACGTTGCGGTCGAGGCCGCCGGCGGCCAGGCGCAGCTGGATGATGTTGTTCAGGTAGGCGTACTTGGCCGCCGAGTAGGCCGTCTCGGCCTGGATCAGCAGGCGGCGCGCATCCAGCACGTCCACGGCCGTGCGCGTGCCCACCTCGTAGCCGGCCTCGGTGGCCTCCAGCGAGGTGCGGCTGGATTCCACCGCCTGGCGCAGCGCCTGCACGCGCGCGATTTCGCTGATCACGCCCTGGTAGGCATCGCGCGTGGCGCGCTCGGTGTCGCGCGAGGTGCGCTCCAGCCGCTCGCGCGCGGCGATCCACTGGAACTGCGACTGGCGCGTGGAGGAGTAGGTGCCGTAGCCGGCGCCGTTGAGGTTCATCGAGAAGCCCAGCGACACCGACTTGCCGTTGCTGACGCTGTCGTTCTCGCGGCCCTCGCTGTGGTCCTTGCTCAGCGTCAGGCCCACCCGCGGCATGAAGCCGCCGAAGGAGCGGTTGACCTGCGAGCGGGCGATGTCCGCGGCGATGCGCGCGGAGATCAGCGACAGGTTGTTCTCCATCGCGGCGTTGACCCACGCGTCCTCGTCGGCCGGGTCGGGCGAGACCAGCGGCATGTCCGGCGTGGGCTCGTTCAGCGCCGGCGGGCGCTCGCCGATGATGGCGCGCAGCTGCTCCTCGGCGCTGGCGAGCTGGCGGCGCGCGCTGATCACCGCGGCATTGGCGTTGTCGCGCTCGGCGCGCGCGTTCTGCACGTCGGTGATGGCGATCAGGCCCACCTCGAAGCGCTGCTCGGCCTGCTCGAGCTGGCGCTGGATGGCGTCGCGGGCCGCCTCCTGCGCGCGCAGGTTGTCGCGCGCGTTGAGCACCGCGAAGTACTGCTGCGCCACGCGCTGCGCCAGCTCCTGCAGCCGCGCACGGTAGTCGGCCTCGGCCTGCGCCACCTGGTGGTTGGCGATGCGCAGGTTCATCCAGCCCTCCCAGGTGAAGATGGGCTGGTCGATGCTCACGCGCCAGGTATCGCGGGTGATGTACCCGTCGGTGGAGCCGGGCAGCGGCACGCCGTTGATGTTCTGCGAACCCCAGCTGCGGGTGCGACCGGCCGAGGCCGACACCCCGGGCATCAGGTTGGCGATGGCCAGCGGGCGGTTCTGCCCCGTCGCCTTGCGATTGGCCTCGGCTTCCCGGATCACCGGGTCGTTGACCAGCGCGCGGTCGTAGATCGCCAGCAGGTCCTCGCCGCTGGCCGAGACGGCCACCAGCATCGCGACGGCGGCGCCGAGTCCCTTCGCGAGTTTTCGAGGTTTCATTAGCAGCATGCCGGTTGTTCCTGGAGTGCTTGTCAAGGTTGGTGGGTGAGCGGGCGTCATGCGGGCTTCCGCAGTCCGCCCCGGCTCTTCAGAGCACGAACCGGCTGGGCGGCGCCGGGGCGTCCAGTGGATCGATCAGCGTCTCGAACAGGCTCTGCTGCCCGCGCTGGCCCTCTGCCGTCAGTCTGACCAGCTGCGCTTCCATTACAGGCGCCGTGCCGGTGACCACGAACAGCCGGCCGCCCGGCTTCAGCAGCTTCTCGAAACGGTCGTCGTACTCCGGCATCGAGCCGGTGATGGCGATCACGTCATAGCCCGGCGCGGCGGGCTGCCAGGAGAACGCGTCGGCGTCCTCCACCGTGGCATTGCCGATGCCGGCGCGCTGCAGGTTGATGCGCGCCTGGCGCGCCAGCGCCGGGCGGATCTCCAGGCTGTGCACGCTGGCGGCAAGCCGCGCCAGGCAGGCGGTCACATAGCCCGAACCAGTGCCGATCTCGAGCACGGTGTCCGTATGGGAAGGCTCCAGCGCCCTGACGATGGCACCGGCCACCGTGGGGGTCAGCATGTGCTGGCCCTCGCCCAGCGGGATGGCCATGTCGGCATAGGCGGCGCCGCGCCAGCGCTCCGGCACGAACAGCTCGCGCGGCATCTGCTCGAACACCTCCAGCGCCTCCGGCGTCAGCACCTTCCAGGCGCGGATCTGCTGGTAGGCCATCTGGGTTCGGGCTTGGTCAGTCGAGCTCATTGAAGGACAGGGACGAGGTCGGAAAAACGGTGCTGCAGAATATCAGGTAGCTGATCTTTTTCCCAAGCACCTTATGTCGCACCGGGACTGTTGCCAATCGGCGACTGGGCTATTCTCGCCCACGTACCGCGTCCGAAGGAAAACATGCCGACGAACGGGCTCCTGAGCCTCATCCTCTCCCTGATCGCTGTCGTCCTGCTGGTCCTCTGCATATGGCAGTGGCGCCGCGCCCGCGCCCTGGAGCGCGCGCTCGCCAGCTCCGCCGAGGCTGCCCGCGCGCCGCCGCAGAGCAACCTGTTTGCGCACGTGGGCGACGCCGTGCACGAGGCGGTGCTCCTCTACAAGGACGTCATCCTGTACGCCAACCCGCTGTTCGCGCGCCTGCTGGGCGCGGACCGGGTGGACCTGGTGGGCCGGCAGCTCGCCGAGCTGGTGGACCCGGACCAGGCCGATCTGGTGGAGCAGCAGCTCGCGCGGCGCCTGGCCGGCGATGCGTCCGCGGCCCGCCTGGAGGTGGACCTGGCCGGCCTGCAGGGCCAGAGGAGCCGGCTGGAGCTGACCGCCTGCCCGGTGGACTTCGAGCAGGGCCGCGCACTGCTGATCACCGGCGTGGAGGTGATCCCGACCATGAGCACGGCCTCGCTGGCGCCGGGCACGGGCATCTTCGAGTCGCTGGGCGCGCGTTCGCGCTCGCGCACGGTGATGGACTGCCTGGGCGAGGCGCTCCTGACCACCGACCAGGCCGGGCGCATCGACTACGCCAACCCGGCCGCCGCCGCGCTGCTGGGCGTGGAGGCGCGCGCGCTGACCGGCCGCACGCTCGACCAGGTGATCTCGCTGGTGGACGAGACCGACCGCAAGCTGCTGCGCGACCCCGTGGAGCTGGCCCTGCGCGGCACCAGCACCTTCGGCCTGGGCCGCCGCGCCTTCCTGCTGGCGCGCCAGACCGGCGCCGAGCGCTCGGTGGAGCTGACGGTGACGCCGCTGGTCAGCCGCGACAATGCCGCCGAGGAGATCATCGGCGCGGTGGTGGTGCTGCACGACGTCACCGAGCTCAGGGGCATCACGCGCCAGATGTCCTACCAGGCCACGCACGACGCGCTCACGGGCCTGGTCAACCGCCGCGAGTTCGAGCGGCGCCTGGCCGAGGCGCTGGACGCGGCCCATTCCGGCGAGGCGCACCACGTGATGTGCTTCATCGACCTCGACCACTTCAAGGAGGTCAACGACTCCAGCGGCCACCAGGCCGGCGACGCGCTGCTGCGCGAGGCCGCCAAGATCATGCGCGAGGCGGTGCGCGACTCGGACACCGTGGCGCGCATCGGCGGCGACGAGTTCGCGCTGATCCTGCCCGGCTGCCCGCTGGAGAAGGCGCGGCAGATCGCCGACGACCTGGCGCGCGCGGTGCGCGAGAACCGCTTCGTGTGGAAGGACCGCATCCACTCCATCGGCGCCTCCATCGGCCTGGTGGAGATCTCGCGCGATTCAGGCAGCGTCGAGGAGGTCCTCGCCGCGGCCGATTCGGCCTGCTACGTGGCCAAGAAGCGCGGCGACGGGCACGTGGCCGTGTACTCGGCACGCGACGAGATCGCGGCCCGCCACAGCGGCGAGATCCAGTGGCTGCGCACGCTGCAGACGGCGCTGCGGGAGAACGGCTTCCGCCTGTACTGGCAGCCCATCGTGCCCACCTGGGCCAATGACGAGTCCGGCCCGTCGATGGAGGTGCTGGTGCGTCTGGCCAACGAGAAGGGACAGGAGCTCTCGCCGCTGGAGCTGGTGCGCGCCGCCGAGCGCTACCGGCTGATGGGGCTGGTGGACCGCTGGGTGGTGCAGACCACGCTCACGGCGCTGGGCCGCGGCGCCATTCCGCTCACCGGCCGGCACTCGGTGGCCATCAACATCTCCGGCCAGACCCTGGCCGACGCGCAGTTCCTGGACTTCGTGGTCGAGTGCTTCGACCGGAGCGGCGTGGACCCCTCGCAGGTGTGCTTCGAGATCGCCGAGAGCGCGGTGGTGGCCAACCTGGAGGCGGCGCGGCGCTTCGTGGCGGTGCTGCACGGCATGGGCGCGCAGTTCGCGCTGGACGACTTCGGCAGCAACATCGGCTCGTTCTCCTCGCTGAAGAACCTGCCGATGGACTACCTCAAGATCGACGGCTCCTTCATGCAGAACCTGGCGCGCGACAGCGTCAACCAGGCCATGGTCACCGCCACCATCAAGCTGGCGCGCTCGCTGAACTTCAAGGTGATCGCCGAGCAGGTGGAGGATGCGGCGGGACTGGATGCCGCGCGCAGCATCGGCGTGGACTACGTGCAGGGCTATGCCGTGGGCAAGCCCCGGCCGCTGAACCTCGCGGCCTGAAGGAAATCCCCGCTGCGGAGGCCGCGCCGTGCGCGCGGCCTCCCTACTGCGCGCCGGAGACCGGCGCCACCGGATACTTCCTGAAGATGTCGCGCACCGCGTCGGCGATGGCCTGGCCGGGATTCTCCTCGGCCTCCCTGGTGATGCGGCCCTCGGCGACGCCTTCCCAGATGAGCTGCCGGCGCGCGGCATCGACCACGTCGATGCTGGCGGTGCCCACCTTGTACGTGGAGGTTTCCACCCGCCGGCCCGAATACAGCGGCCAGGCCGTGTAGAAGCCGAAGCGGTCGCGGTAGATGTGCGTGCCGAGGAACACGCCCGGCTCGGTGCGCGTGTCGGAGCGCTCGCGCATCGAGGTGAAGAAGTTCACCAGCAGGTCCGGGTTCTCCTCGGCCAGCGTGTAGCCGCGCGCCTCCATCTCGCGGCGGATGGCGTTCCTGAAGTGCGTGGTGACCAGCGAGGAGTAGCCGGCGCGGTCCGTGCCCGGTTCGGGCACGAAGTTGTAGGTACGGTAGCGCGAGAAGTCCGCGGCCGGGTCCTGGTCGGCGCGGATCGTGGGTCCGCTGGCGCAGGCGGCCAGCGCAAGCAGCGCGGTGGTGAGCAGGGTGTATCGCATGGCACCGCTCCTTGTGGGGTGCAGGACTCCATCATACGCCCGCCGGGGAAACCCCTCCGCGGCCGGACGGTACCCGCCGCCGCCCGGGGGCGGGGGTCAGAAGCGGTAGCTCGCGCCGAAGTACACCGAGCGCGGGGCGCCCGGGTGCAGCACCTCGGCATCGGCGGTGGCGACGTCGCGCACGGCCACCGTGGCCACGTGGCGGCGGTTGGTCAGGTTGCGCGCCTCGGCGAACAGCTGCCAGTGGGACGAGGCGTATGCGGCGCGCGCGCCGAGGAGGCCATGCGAGCCCACGCGGTAGGTGTTGGCGAAGTCCACGTAGCGCGGGCCGACGAAGTCGAAGGTCGGGCCGAAGGCAAAGCCCGCGGGATGGCGGTACAGCACCTCGCCGCGCGCGAACCAGCGCGGCGCCGACGGCAGGCGGTTGTCGCCCCAGGTGTCGTCCGAGTCGAACGAGAAGGCATTGAAGGTCAGCGCCAGCTTCGGCTCGATGCGATGCGCGCCTGCGCCGACCGGCAGGCTGGCGGCCAGCAGCGCCTCCACGCCGGCATGCGTGGTGCGGTCGATGTTGGCCGACAGGCTGGTGCCGGGTGCCGCCGGGTCGTCGATGGACAGGATCTCGTCGCGCAGCGCGGTGTAGTAGGCCGACACGTCCCAGCTGAACTGGCCGCGGTCGCGCAGCGCGGTGCCGCGCAGGCCGGTTTCCACCACCATGCCGTGCATGGCGTCCAGCGCCACGCCGCCGCCGGTGACCTCGTCGGTCAGCTCGTAGGTGGTGGGGGCCTCGTGGATGCGGCCCACGCTGGCATACCACTGCGAACCCGGGGCGAAGTCGTGGATCACGCCCAGCCGCGGGTTGAAGGCATCCCCGTCGCTCTCGACGCCGCCGGCCTCGCGGCGTGCGGCGGCGTACTGCACGCCGTAGACCAGCGTCCAGCGCGGCGCGAACTGCCAGCGGTCCAGCGCGAACAGTTCCAGGCTCGAGGACTCGTTGCCGGTCAGCGCCATCAGCGCGCCGCGCCGGCCGGCGTCGTTCTGGTAGTTGGCGCCGTCGACCTCGGAGTAGCCGTAGTTGGCACCCAGCAGCAGCCCGTGGCCGCCCACGTTGCGCGAGAAGCGCAGCATGGCGCCGGTGTTCTCGTGGTCGGTGTCGATCAGCAGGCTGAAGAAGGGCGAGTAGACCACGGGGTGGTAGAGCGCCTGCTGCTCGTGCGCGACGCCCAGCTCCAGCGTGCCGCCGGCCACCTCGTCCACCCTGGCCTTGGTGGCCAGGCGCCAGCTGCGCACCTGCTTGCCGAGGTCGCCGGCGATGGCGTCCGCGCGCGCCTGGCGCGGGTCGGCCAGCAGGGCCGCGCGCGAGATCTCGCGCGGCAGCTCGATGTCGTAGTCGCTCCAGCTGCCGTACAGGCGCAGCGAGGTGCGCTCGCCGGCCCGCCAGCCGAGGTTGCCGTGCGCGCTGCGGCGGTCCTGCTGGCTGTGCCCGCGGTAGCCTTCGCGCTGCTGGGTCTCCACGGTCAGCAGGCCGTCGAAGTCGCCGGACACCCCGCCCAGCGTGGCGCGCGCGCCCCACTGGCCGAAGCTGCCGCCGGACAGGCTGGCGGCCACGGGCGCGGAGTCGCGCGCGGTGGGCGAGGTGATGTCGATGGCGCCGCCCAGGGTGGCGGCACCATAGGCCAGTGCATTGGCGCCGTGCGCCACGGTGACGTAGCGGGCGTGCTGAGGGTCGAGCGCACGGTTGTGGTTGTTGCCGTCCGCGGCGCTGACCGGCAGTCCGTCGAGCAGGAACTTGATGCCGTTCTTGTCGTAGTCGGTGGCGTCGAGGTTGGAGCCGCGGCTGGAGAAGAACACCTCGTCGGTGCCGCTGTAGCTCTCGGCCCAGATGCCCGGCACGTAGCGCAGCATGTCCGCCAGCTGCGTCACGCTGCGCTCGCGGAAGGCCTCGGCGTCCAGCAGCGTCACCGAGCCGGGCGTCACCGCGCGTTCGGCCACCAGCGCCGGTTCCAGGCGATCGGCGGTCACGATGATGGTCTCGAGCGTGGCTGCCGCTTCACGCGGTTCGCCCGCGGGCAGGAGGGAGGGTGCAAGCAGCGGCAGGGTGCAGAGCAGGCGCGTGCAGGTGCGGATCATCGGAGCCGGCATCAGGATCCTCGTTCGCCAATCCACCGTTTCTGGTGACGGTCCTGGCAACGGATTCTAGGAACCGGGGTCCGGCTTTGAGGATGCGGCAAACTGTCGCACCCGGGCCGCCGGGGTGGCCGCCGGGTTTCGGCTAGAGTACTTCGCATGCTGTACCGCGCGTCCCGTCCCCTGCTGCGTGTGCTGTGCAATCTCCGGTGGCTCGCCGTCGTGGGACAGGGCACGACCGTCCTGCTGGCCACCGGCCCCATGCAGATGGACCTGCCGGCCCTGCCGCTGTGGGGCGGGGTGGCGACGCTGGCGGCGTTCAACCTCTACGCCACGGTGCGCACTCGCCGCGGTCCCGAGCCGGGCGAGGCCGAGGTCTTCGGCCACATGCTGGTGGACGTGCTGGTGCTGGCCTGGATGGTGGGATGGAGCGGCGGCATCGAGAACCCGTTCTCCTCGCTGTTCCTGCTGCCCATCGCCTTCTCCATCCTGGCGCTGCCCGGTCGCTGGGTGATGGCCATGGCCGCGGCCTCGGTCACCGGCTATGTGGTCTCGGCGCTGCTGGCGCGGCCGCTGCCGCATGTGCACGGCGCCTTCGGGGACGCCTTCGGCGTGCACAAGCTCGGCATGCTGGTCAACTTCCTGGTGTCGGCGGCCGTGGTGCTGGGCTTCCTCACCCGCATCGCCGCCGACTGGCGGCGCCGCGAGCGCGAGATCGCGCGGCTGCGCGAGCGCTTCGCGCGCAACGAGGGCATCCTGGCGCTGGCCACGCACGCGGCCTCGGTGGCGCATGAACTGAACACGCCGCTGGGCACGCTGACGCTGATGATCGAGGAGCTGGCCGCGGACGCGAAGACCGAGGCGCAGCGCGAGGACTGCGCCACCATGCGCGCGCTGCTGGAGGACTGCCGCGAGCGCGTGCGCGAGCTGGCCCGTCCCGCCGAGGCCGGCGAGGGCGGCGCGGCCGGCATCGACCTGGAGCGCGTGATCGAGCGCTGGCGGCTGGTGCGTCCCACCATCGACCTGCGCCGCAGCGGTTCGACCGCGTCACTCGGCCGCATCGACCCCGCGGTGGGCCACCTCATCCAGGCACTGCTGAACAATGCCGCCGACGCCAGCCGCCAGGCCGGTGCCTCGCAGGTGGACCTGCACATCGAGGTGGGCGGTGCGGGCCTGTCGGCCTCGATCCGCGACTACGGGCCGGGACTGGGCGAGATGGAGCCGCTCCTGCCCGGCCGGCTGTTCCGCACCAGCAAGCCCGGCGGCATGGGCATTGGCCTGGCGCTGTCGCATGCCACGGTGGAGCGGCTCGGCGGCACGCTGTCGATGCGGCCGGCCACCGACGGGCCGGGCGTGGTGGTGTCCTTCGAACTGCCGGTGGCCGAGATTCCATCATGAGCGCGGACAATGTCCCCGGCCTGCTGGTCGACGACAACCTGCTGTACCTGAAGACGCTGCAGCGCTCGCTGCGCCGGCGCGGTTTCGAGACGGTGCTGGCGCAGCGCGTGCAGCAGGCGCTGGCGCTGGCGCGCGAACACCGGCCGGAGTTCGCGCTGGTGGACCTGAAGCTGGGCGAGGAGTCCGGCCTCGACCTGATCGCGCCGCTGAAGGCCATCCGCGCCGACATGCGCGTGGTGCTGCTGACCGGCTACGCCAGCGTGGCCACCGCGGTGGAGGCCATCAAGCGCGGCGCGGACCACTACCTGATGAAGCCGGTGACCGCCGAGGCCATCGCCGCGACGCTGCGCGGCGAGCAGGCCGCGCCGCCGGCGCCGGAGAGCACCATGGTGCCGCTGGCGCGGGTGGAGTGGGAGTACATCCAGCAGGCGCTGGCCGAGACCGGCGGCAATGTGTCGGCGGCGGCGCGGCTGCTCGGCACGCACCGGCGCTCCCTGCAGCGCAAGCTGGCAAGGCGGCCGGGGCTGGAGCGTTATCCGGAGGAGGATTCGGAGGATTGACGGCGCAGGTCGGTGGCGGGGCCGCTGCCAGCCAATGACTTGTGCGCCGTCGCCGCCCGCGTGATCCCCAGCCACCGCGCCGCCGCCGGGCTCAGCCGCGGCAGCACCAGGTCCACCAGCCACAGCACCACCAGCGAGATCGCCAGCAGCGGCAGCAGTGCCGCGAGTACCAGCATGGCCAGCGTGATCCAGGCCGGCCGCGCGCGCGCCACCGGCGGCGTGGGCACGCCGAGCTCGCCCGCCGGCCGCCGCCGGCGCCACATCAGGAAGGCGAAGACGCTCATCGTCACCAGCGCCAGCGCGGTCAGCAGGCCGATCACCTGGTTCACCACGCCGAACAGGGCGCCCTCGTGCCAGGCCTGGCCATAGCCGATGACGCGGTCGATCACGTGCCGGTCGGCGAAGCGCTCGCGCGAGAGCTCCGCGCCGGTGCGCGCGTCATAGACGATCCTGGCGCCCAGCGGCCGGTTCTGCACCAGCGAGGTGGCGGTCCAGTCGGAGGAGGGCGGACCGAACAGCACCGCGCCGGGCGCGAGCACGATGGCGGGGAAGGCCAGCTGCTCGCGCGTGGCCTTCGCCACGATGTCGTCGAAGTGCGCGAGGTCGGCGGCCGCGCCGTGCTGCGCGGCCATGGCGCCATGGTCGTGCTCATGGGCGTGCCCATGGTCATGGTCGCCCTGCGTCGTGGGCACCACCTGGGCCGGCGGATCGCCGAGGTTCCACTGCGGCGCACCGCGCACCCAGCCGGCCTGCTCGCGCACGGCCTGGAAGGCGCGGCCCCACACCTCGGTCCAGGGCAGGCCGGTCAGCAGCAGCAGCAGCGCGAAGGCGCTGGCCCAGAAGCCGGTCACGGCATGCAGGTCGCGCGTGAGCCTGCGGCGTCGGGGCCAGACCACGCCCGCGGGCCCGCGGCCACGCGGCCACCACAGGAACAGGCCGGTGAGGATCATCACGATGGCCCAGCAGGCGACCAGCTCCACCACCAGGCTGCCGCGCGCGCCCACCAGCAGCGTGCCGTGGATGCGGCGCGCCACCTCGACGATGCGCCGCTGGCTGTCGAGGCTCCCGAGCACCTCGCCGGCCGGGGACACGAACACGTCGCGCATGCCGCCATCGGCGAGCACGAGATGCACCAGGGCCGCATCGCCGGGGCGCCCGGGCAGGCGGTAGCTGTGCAGGTGCGCGCCCGGGAAGGCCTCCAGCGCGGCCTGCACCTGCAGGCTGGGCGGTGCGGTCTCCGCGGCCGAAAGGCCGAGGAAGGCACGCTCCTCCCAGCGCTCGATCTGCGGCTTGAACAGGAACACCGAACCGGACAGCGCCAGCACGATGACGAAGGGCAGCACCAGCAGGCCGGCGTAGAAATGCCAGCGCCAGAGCGTGCGGTAGGGCACGCCGGGCATGGAATCCGGGACGTTCAACACAACCCCCGACAGTGTTTTCCGGTCCCCCGGGAACCGGTGTTGCTTTCAGGATGCGTCCGGTGGCGCCTCTCGGGGGCGCCGTCCGGAACGAGTCAGCGGGGGATTGTAAAGGCTGTTCCCAGGCCTTTTTCCGCGCCAGAATCCTGCCTGCCGGCGGGCGTTCCTCCGATCCCGGAGAAACCCTGCGAGCCGCAGCAGGAGTGCGCGTAAACCACTGTCGCGGCTGCCTTTTCCCGGGCAATCGATAGTCCGGAATTGCCCTTGACGCCCCCGGTGAGTCCCCATATCTTGTGTTTGCCAGCGGTGCTCTCCCCAACACTTGGTGGTCGGGAGGGCGAACGAGGTCAATCCGGTGACCACCCGGCAGGGGGATTCCGGAACTGCCTCGCAGCGGTGACCGGATCAAGCAATGCGACATAACTCAGGGGGTCGCCATCGACTCCCAGGGGCTCGTCTTTCCGCTCGATTCCGGAAGTCCGCAGCACCTCGCCGCAGCCGTCCGCGCCGGTCGCCCAGCCGGTGGGGATGCCTCAGGAACGCCGTGGGAGCCGAACAAGATGTCAGAAACCACCCCTGCCCAGGCCGCCGCCCCGCGCCCCGCCCAGAATGATTTCCGCCTGACGCCGCCGCAGGCCGGACGCTCCGTGATGTCCGTGACCAAGCGCAGCGGCGAGCGCGAGCCCGTCGACGTCAACAAGATCGTGCGCGCCGTGAGCCGCTGCTGCGACGGACTGAACGAGGTCGACGCCATGCGCGTCGCCTTGAAGACCATCGCCGGCCTGTACGACGGCGCCACCACGCGCGAGCTCGACGAGCTGTCGATCCGCACCGCCGCCTCCTTCATCGTCGAGGAGCCCGAGTACTCGCAGCTGGCCGCGCGCCTGCTGTCCGGCTTCATCGACAAGGAAGTGCAGGGCCAGGGCGTGTATTCGTTCTCGCAGTCCATCCGCATGGGCTACGACGTGGGCCTGATCAACGACCGCGTGCTGAACTTCGTCGAGGCGCATGCCCGCAAGCTCAACGACGCCGTCGACCCGACCCGCACCTACAAGCTCGAGTACTTCGGCCTGCGCACGCTGTACGACCGCTACCTGCTCAAGCACCCGACCCGCCGCCTGGTGATCGAGACGCCGCAGTACTTCTGGCTGCGCATCGCGGTGGCGCTGTCCACCAGCGTGCAGGAGG